>JACMIM010000295.1 GCA_014381165.1 Roseiflexaceae bacterium | reverse complement strand
TTTGTTCTCTGTTCTCTGTTCTCTGTTCTCTGTTCTCTGTTCTCTGTTCTCTGTTCTCTGTTCTCTGTTCTTTGTTCTTTGTTCTCTGTTCTCTGTTCTCTGTTCTCTGTTCTCTGTTCTCTGTTCTCTGTTCTCTGTTCGCTGTTCTCACTTCCGCTTGCTCACAATGTACAAAACCAGCCCAATCACAATCACGCTCCAAAAGTTAATCGTGCGGTCGAGCAGCGTTATTGCGATGGCCAGGTTTGGGTTGATCGCGAAGAAGGTCGTCAGCACGACCGTCACTGTGCCCTCGACCACGGCCAGCCCGCCGGGAGTAAGCGGGAGTGCGGTCAACAGTGACGACGCCAGTGCCACAAAGATGATTGCGGGCAGCGAAAGACTTGTCACGCTCAACGCCTGAATCACAAAGAACAGCCGTAGGCATTCAAGCAGCCAAATCACCGTGGTGAAGCCAATCAATTGCGGCAGAATGGCTGGGCGAAACGAGCTAAGTGCAGCCTGCTCAAAGCTAGTGTAAACCTCGTGAAAGCGAGCTGGCACAATCCGGCGAATGATCGGCCCGAAGAAGCGCATGCCCGCCAGCCCGGCCACAATCAGCAGCGCCAGTACCAGCCCAGAGCCGAAGATCAGGTTGGTTTCCGGCGGCAGGCGCGTACCAAACACGAGCCAGGCTGAAAGCACCAGAAATGTAAACAGGCACAGCATATCCAACAGGCGCTCGGCGAAGATCGTGCCAAAGGTGGCCGAGAACGACACGCCGCCATTGCGCTTGAGCAGGTAGCCCCGGTAGGCGTCACCAAGCTTGGCAGGCACAATACAGTTGGCAAACCACGAGAGACCGACATATTCCGTCAGCGCCGGCAGCGAGGCCCAACTCGTGCGGCCCTGCTCGATCGGCACCTGAGCGTTGCGCAACAGCAGCCGCCAGCGTAACGCGCGCATCGGGAAGGTCAAATAGAAGGCTGCAAAGCCAAGTGCGTACAGCGCTGGGTTGGCTTGACGCATGTACGCCCAGGTGGCCACGATATCGATATCTAGGCCGCGCACCGCAAACACAATCAGCGCAATCGCCAGGGCAAATGATGTCAAAGTGCGCGGGTTGCGCAGCGCGCGCACCAGCGAAAACCCGCCCTGCTCGACACCTGGTGCTGGCGCGTGGGGCACATCTTCGTCGCGACTACTCTCACCGCCGGTTCGCTCATTTAGCACAATCGCTCATCCTTATGGTCATCGTTGCTTGCCCGCCGCAGGCAAGAGCAGGCGCGGCACGAGCACAATCAGCGCCCAAATGCCTGAAAGCTGCACGCCCAAGTTGAGCACATGCAGGTTCTCGAAAAAGTTGTGGCCAGCGACCGCCGCGATCACACCGCAACAGCCAATCAGGATGCTGCGCGCGCCGCTGCCGCCAGCCCGCCGCAGGCCAGCCACCGCCAGCACACACGTCGTAACGACCAGCGTGAGGTAGGCGATCAGCCCAATCAGGCCAGCTTCAGCAGCCATGTGCAAGTAGAAGTTATGGGCGTGGCCGCGCGAGGCATACCAGGGCGGGCTAGTCACATCGCTATAGGCCAGGCTATACGCGCCCGGCCCCACGCCAAACAGCCAGTTTTGACCAAACATCAGTGCGCCGGCTTTCATCTGCGCCATCCGTTCGACCAGCGAGAAATTTTCGGGCGTCACCACTACCGTCGCTGGGTCGAAAAAGCGCAGCATGCCAGTCAGCCGCGTGACCCGCCCGCCGATCGCGTTCGGCAGCAGTGTAGCCCCACCAAGCAGCAGCGTGGCCAGCAGCGCACCAGCGCCACCAAGCGCAACCACAGCCCAGCGCCAGCCCAGCGCAGCCAGCAGGCCGACCGCCCCCACCAGTGCGCCAACCCAGCCGCCCAGCGAAAACGAGACCGCCAGCGCACCCACCAACACCAGCGCAACCAGCACCCCCACAGTAGGCGCGAAGCAACTGCCCCAATTGATCGCTCGGGCACTCTCGCCAGAACGCGCTGCCAGATCGAAATTAGATCTCTTGCCAGCAGCAGTTGCTTCGCCCGGCGTATCACCCATTACGGTACCCGGCCCATCGCCCAGCGTATCGCCCATTGCGGTGCCCGGCGCATCGCCCGGCGCATCACCCATTGCGGTGTCCAGCACAGCCACGGACCGATCAGCCGAGCGGGCGGCGCGGCGCTGCACCAGCGCCGCGCCAGCAAGCGCGACCGCCAGGGGCCAGGCCATGTTCATATAGCCGGCGAACGAGTTGGGCTGGCCGATCGTGCCATACGCCCGCACAAACGGCAGCGTCGCGGCGATCCGAAAGCTCGGCGGGCCATCGCCGCTGGCAAACTGGTACAGCCCGATCAGCCCGCAGGCGAACGGCGCGGCCAGCAGACAGCAGATCAGGCCATGCAACTCGCGCCGTGTCGCAACGCTGTTGACCGCCACGAACCAGACTAAAAACGCCACAGCCCAGCGCGCCATCGCCCGCAGCGATTCCGCCTGCGAATACGGTGCAGCCGCTGTCGAAAGCAGCAGAGCGGCCAGCAGTGCAAGCCAAGCCCAGAACAGCGGCCCGCTGACAAGCGGACGACCCGGCTGAAGAGCGCTGCGCAGCAGCCACGCGCCGGTCATCAGCAGCACAGCGGCCTGCGTAAAGCTAGTGCCGCCGGGCAGTGTTACCAGTTGCTGCACCGGCACCGAAAGAATTGCCAGATACACGCCGTAGACCGGCCCAGCCCAAGCTAGCGCTCCCACCCCAACCAGGCCAGCGAGGCCCAGCGCCACACGCAACGGCGCCAGCGCAACCAGCAGGGCCAGCGCAGCGATCACAACAAACTGGCGGATAGAAGGGGCAATAGAGTGGCGTCGAGACTGCATACAATCGCTAACTAACACATACGGCAACGGTTGACACGCCAAAGCGGCGATTGCGCATTATACCACGCCCGCCCCGCCCAGCGACTGAAGCCGCTAGCTAGCACGACGAAGCCCGCCTACGCGGGCTGAAACGATGTTCAGCCCGCGCAGGCGGGCTTCATAAACCCAGCCAGCGGCTTCAGCCACGCGGCTACCTATTGAATCTTGGCCGCTAGCTCAGTTCGCCGCGCCGCTGCAGCTCCTCGCGGAACCAGGGGATGGTGCGGCGCAGACCCTCTTCCACGTCGAAGCGCGGCTCCCAGCCGAGCACACGCTTGGCCTTGGTGATATCGGGCTGGCGCACCTGCGGGTCGTCCTGGGTGCGCTGGTCTTTGAACACAATCCCGGCAGGATTATCAGTCAGTTGGTTGATCACTTCTGCAAACTGCTTGATTGTGAACTCGCCGGGATTACCGATGTTCACCGGCTCGACCTCATCGGAGTGTAACAGCCGGTAGATACCCTCGACCAAGTCGTCGGCATATTGGAACGAGCGCGTCTGCGCGCCATCACCATAGCAGGTCAACGGCTCCTTGCGCAGCGCCTGCTGGATGAAGTTCGGCACCACGCGACCATCGCGCAGGCGCATGCGCGGGCCGTAGGTGTTGAAAATACGTACGATTCGCGTTTCAACGCCGTGGTAGCGGTGGTAGCCCATGGTTATGGCCTCGGCAAAGCGCTTGGCCTCGTCGTAGACACCGCGCACGCCAATGGTATTGACGTGGCCGTAGTAGGTTTCAGGCTGCGGGTGAACCTGCGGGTCGCCATAGATCTCCGAGGTCGAGGCCAGCAGAAAGCGAGCTTTCTTATCTTTGGCCAGGCCCAGTGCCTTATGCGTACCCAGCGCGCCGACCTTCAGTGTTTGAATCGGCAGCTCCAGGTAGTCGACCGGCGAGGCTGGCGAGGCGAAGTGCAGAATCGCATCCAGCGGCCCTTCGACAAAAATATAGTTGGTCACATCGTGGTTGATAAAGGTAAAGCGCGGGTGGCCCGCCAGGTGGGCAATGTTATCGGTGCTTCCGGTAATCAGATTGTCCATTGCGATCACAGTATGGCCCTCGGCCAGAAAGCGATCGCTCAGATGGGAGCCGAGGAAACCAGCGCCACCAGTGATAAGAACACGCATCGTCACTCCTTGCGAACAGCGGTTAGCTTGCTCATGGTATCATACCGCGCGCATGTGACAGCTGAGTGAGGCAGGTGGAGCGGCGGTTGACAATCTGGTCATCTAGCTCAATACGCGCCCTTGGCGGTCAACACCACTGGCACAGTCTGGAGAATAATGCGTAAATCCATTGCAGGCGACCAGTTTTCGGCGTAGTAGATGTCCAGGCGCACCATTTCGTCGAACGGGGTGTCGCTGCGCCCAAGCACCTGCCACAGTCCAGTCAGCCCTGGGGTAACTTCCAGGCGGCGGCGGTGCCACGGCTCATAGCTTGCGACCTCGGCAGGTGTAGGCGGGCGCGGGCCGACAATACTCATGTCGCCCTTGAGCACATTCCAGAACTGTGGCAACTCATCAAGGCTGGTGCGCCGCAGCCAGCGGCCCACGCGGGTCAAGCGCGGGTCATTCTTGATTTTGAAGATCGGGCCATCGGCCTCATTTTGCCCAGCCAGCTCGGCCTTGAGCGCCTCGGCATTCGGCACCATGGTTCGGAACTTGTAGCAGGTGAACTGCCGCCCGCCCTTGCCCACGCGTGTCTGCTCGAACACAATTGGCCCATCAGAATCGCGCCGAATGGCGATCGCACACAGCGCACTGAACAGCAGGATGATCGGCGAGGCCAGAAGCACCAGTGCAAGATCGATCACACGCTTGACGAACAAGTTGGCGCCCTGAAGCGATACATCCTTCAGGCCTATCAGCGGTGTACCGCCGACATTCGCCACGTCGATTCGATCAAAGCTCAACTCGTACAGGTCGGGGGCCAACCGAAAATCGACGCCATCAGCACGGCAGCGCTCGACCAGATTGGGCAACAGCTCGTGCTGCCAAAAGGGCAGCGCCAAGATCACCTGCTGAATCTGTTCGCGTCGCAGCGTCTCGCCCAGCTGCTCGATCGGGCCGAGGTGGCGAAAGTGGCCATCGGGGCGGGCGCTCAAGGGCGCGGGCTTGTCGTCGAGGTAGCCAGCCAGTGTGTAGCCAAGATAGGGCTGGGCGACAATGCCTTCCATCACCTGGCGGCCAAGCCCGGAGCCACCGACCACCAGAATGCGATCGCGCCCAACGCCGCGCGTCCACTGCCAGCGCTGGTAGCCAAGCACCAGGCCGCGCCAGGCGGTCAGCAGCACAACTGCCGCAATCAGGGCAAACGCAAAGATCAGGCGTGAATAGAATTGTGAGGACGACCACAGAAAGACTAGTACAATCAGAATAGCCACACCAGTCGTCGCGCCGCCGACAATAATGCTAGCGTAATCGAGCAGGCTAGCGGTGCGCGGCTGGCGGTACAGCCCCTTCATCACAAACAGCGCCAGCAGCAGGCCAACCAGCAGCGCAGCAGGCAGCAGAAAGCGGTCGAAGGCCACATAGTTCTGGGATTGCACCTCGCGCACCACCCAGTTAAACGGGGCTGGCCAATCCCATTCATAGCGCATCTGATACGCAAATACAAAACCCACGACAATACACAGTGCGTCTGCCGCCATCGCCGCCAGCTGCGTGCCCCAGCGCCGCGCAAGCAGACGTAGCGCCTGCTTGCGCAGCGGGCGCGGCGTTGTGACATTGCTCATGCTTGGTCGCTCACGTATACGCATATTGATAGAATTGCGAACATTGTATCATCAATTTGCACGACCACAGCAAGAACAAGGAACAAAGAACAGAGAACAAAGAACAAACGACTCGTTGTTCTTTGTTCTCTGTTCTTTGTTCTTTACTGGCTACGCGCCTTCGGCAGCAGTATCGTACTCCCAATAGTCGTCGTCGTCGCGCCCGAACCACTTAAAGAAGATTACTGTCAAAACCGTGAAGAATATCAGGCCACCAGGCACCCACATGATCAGCCCGCCCAGCACCTGATCTTCCAGCGCGCCCATGCCGTAGAGGCGCGGCGCGGCGGCATAGGTTGGGTAGATCGGCACGTTTGCAAAGGTGATCATCGCGCCCAGGATGGTTGGCGGCAGCGACTGGAAGAATAAATACAGCACCTTTGCACCGTCGTTAAGTTGCGGGAATTCATCGATCGTGCCGAAGATCGGCCACCACGTCAGCACCGCAGTGCTGAAGAATGTCACATGCTCGATGATATGCACGGTCGGGTCTTGCAGCGCAGCTTCGTAGTAACGCGGGATATGCCACAGCGAAAAGACGATATTGAAGGCAAGCAGCGCGACCAGCGGATTTGTAAGCGTTCTACCGATTGGCCGTGTAACCTGCTTGAGGTAGGGCAACTCGACCAGCGGGCGCAGCAGCCAGCGCGGCGTGCCCAGCAGCAGCAGCGGCGGGGCCACCAGCGCCAGCAGCAGGTGCTGCACCATGTGCGCCGTCAGCAGGTAATCGTCGCCCAGCGCATCCAGCGGCGAAACCAGCGCCTCATTGAGCGTCAGCACAACCAGCATAAATGTATAGACCTGGCCATTTGTCTCCGGCTGCGCGCCCGGAAAGAAGCGGCGCAGCGGACCCACCGTACAAAGCAGGTAAGCGCTGGCCTGGCCAAACAACCCCAGCAGCAGCTGTGGCTCCCAATTCCAATAGTACATATGCAGTATCTCTAGGGGCTAGGGGCTAGGGGCTAGGGGACTAGCAGCTAGGGCCGGAGTGTATTCTTCCCTAGCCCCTAGCCCCTAGCCCCTAGCTCCCCGCTCCTAGCCCGCAACTCCCGCGTGTGTGCCCTCGAACAGCAACAGAAACGCCAGCACGAATACGACAGCCAGCGTCAGAGGCGCGATGAACACGAACTGAAAAACTGGCGCGTCGCCCTTCAGGTGCATAAACCACATCACGACCATCGCACCCTTGAGAATCATGAGCGCAACCAGCCCACCAACCAGCCCAACCTCGCCCACACCCAACAGTGGCCAGAACACCTCGACAGCGGTGACGATCGCTAGAATAGTGCCGATCAGCCAGTACAGCCCGCTGCCATGCTGCTCGTGGGCTTGGCCGTGCTCGCCGTGGCCGCCGGTTGTGCCAACGGATGCCGCCGCACTATGCGCGTTGTCGTTATATACGTTTGCCATGGTTCATCCTCTACGGCAGCAGGTAAATCAAGGTAAACACCGCCACCCACACGAGATCGACAAAGTGCCAATACATTCCGCCCAACTCCACGTCCATATGATCGTTGGCCGAGTAGCCACGCTTGAGGCCGCGCCACATGATCATCGAGAGCCAGACCACGCCGATCGCCACATGGGTGCCATGAAAGCCGGTCAGCACAAAGAAGGTCGAGCCAAGCAGCGAGCTACCGAGCGTGAGGCCTTCCGCATACAAGTGATAGAACTCATAGACCTGGCCACCCAAAAACATCAGGCCCAGCCCAATGGTTGCACCCAGCCAGATGCGAAACATGCGCTGGTTATTCTGGCGAATAGCCGCGATCGAAAGCACCATGGTCAGGCTGGAGGCCAACAGGATCGCGGCCAGGCCAGCCGTAAAGTTGATCGCCAGGAACTCATGCGGCAGCTGGTTCTCGGGCCGTGCCTCATTGACCGGCTTGAAGATCAGGTAGGTCACAATCAGCGCCGCGAAGAACAGCGTTTCCGAGCCGATAAACGCCCACAACCCCAGCTTGCGGCTATCCACGCCCATCGAGGTCTCGTCGTGGCCGTGGCCGATCCCGGCCGGCGCATTGGTCGTAGAAACTTCGCTCATGCTTTCTCCGTGAGAGCTATCAACCATCAGGTATCAGCCAGAAACACCAGGCTGATACCTGACAGCCGACGAGCTGACAGCTTATTAGTGCGCCCCCGCGCTGTCGCGATCTGCCGAGCGCAGCCAGGAGGTCACGCCGAAGGCGAACAAGCCTAGGCCGGCCACCACGGCAATCACGCTCAAGTAGTTGCTATCGACCAGGTACAGAATGCCATAGAACACGACACAGATGCCCAGCGATACCCACAGCGGGCCAAACGTCGGCGCGGGCAGGTGAATTGTGCTGGGATCGAACAGCGCCTGATCCTGATCGCCGGTATCGAGCGCAGCGACCTCTTTGCGCTTCATCGGGCGGGTGCCCTGTGAATGCGAAACCTCCATCTCCGGGTACTTGCTGTCCCACAGCGGGCGGCGGCTGTGGACGCGCGGAATCTTGGCGAAGTTGTAGACCGGCGGCGGCGAAGCCGTGGCCCACTCCAGCGTCGAGCCGTCCCATGGGTCGGCGGGCGCGCGCTGGCCACTGCGCAGGCTAACCACCACGTTCCACATGAACAGCGCGACGGCGATTGCAATGCCGAATGAGGCGACCGTCTCGACCAGATTCCAGAAATCCCAGCCCATGCCGGGCTGGTAGGTGTAGATACGGCGCGGCATGCCCTGCGTGCCGAGTTCGTGCATTGGCCCAAAGGTCACATTGAACGAGATCAGCAGCAACCAAAACTGAATCTTGCCCATGGTCTCGTTCAGGTAGCGCCCGCTCATCTTCGGAAACCAGTAGAACGCACCGGCAAAGATGCCAAAGATCGCGCCGCCGAACAGCACATAGTGGAAGTGCGCCACCACATAATAGGTGTCGGTCTGCTGAAGATCGACTGGCGGCGAGGCCAGCGTGATGCCGGAGATGCCGCCGATCACGAACATGCTGATAAAACCAAGTGCGAAGTACATGGCGGTCTTCAGCTGCAACGAGCCGCCATACAGCGTACCGATCCAGTTGAAAATCTTGACGCCAGTAGGTATGGCGATCAGCATCGACGCGCCCGAGAAGAAGGCGTTGACCATCGGGCCAAGGCCGGTGCCGAACATATGGTGCGCCCAGACGAGAAAGCCCAGAAAGCCGATCGCCACCGTGGAGTAGGCGATAAAGGCATAGCCAAAGATCGGCTTGCGCGAGAAGGTCGGCAGAATCTCAGAAATCATGCCGAACACTGGCAGCACGAGAATATAGACTTCGGGATGGCCAAAGAACCAGAACAGATGCAACCACAGCATCGGGTCGCCGCCCTGATCGGCCAAAAAGAAGCGCGTGCCAAAGTTACGGTCGAACAGCAGAAAGACCTGCGCCACGGTCAGCGATGGAAAGGCAAAGATGATGATGAATGAGGTTACCATCTGTGCCCACACAAACAGCGGCATACGGTTCAGCCGCATGCCAGGGGCGCGCATGTTCAAAATCGTGACAATGAAGTTGACCGCGCCGGCGATCGAGGCCACGCCGGTCAGCGTCAAGCCCAAAATCCAGTAGTCCATGCCGTGGGTCGGCGAATACGCGGTTTCGGTCAGCGGCGCGTAGGCGAACCAGCCCGCATTCGGCGCGCCGCCAAGCGCGAAGCTCGAATACAGCATCAGGCCGCCCAAGATGAATAGCCAAATCGAAAGCGCGTTCAAGCGCGGAAAGGCCATGTCGCGCGCGCCAATCATCAGCGGCACGAGATAATTGCCAAGGCCCACATTCAGCGGCATAACCGCAAGGAACACCATGGTGGTGCCGTGCATGGTCATGAGCTGATTGTAGGCGTCAGGCGACAGCAGCGTGCCATTGGGCGTCGCCAGCTGGAGCCGCATCAGCAGCGCCTCGATTCCACCGATCACAAAGAAGATAAATGCCGAAACCAGGTACATAATGCCGATCTTTTTGTGATCGACCGTGCTGAACCAGCTCAACCAGCCCGTCGGCTCCGTGACCGCCTTCGGCACGCTCACGGGTCGCTGCACTGGGCGCTCAATTGTTGCCATGATGCCTCCAAAATGTACCGCAGCGGGCAGGCGACGCGCTGCGATGTGCGGTTCCCGTTAGCGCTCGGCCGGCAGCGGAATGTCGTGAGTCTGGCTTTCCATATACGCCGTCAGGTCTTTGATCTCTTGGTCGGTTAACAGGCCTGGCACGATCACGGTCGACATGATGTTGCCGGGCTTAATCGTTCCTGGAGCGTGCAGCCAGGCGTACATGTTGGCGGTGGTGTTTGGAATCAGGCCAGCGGCGATCATGGTGCGGCTGCCGGTGTAGGTCAGGTTCGGGCCAACCTTGCCAACCGCCTTTTCGTTGCCAGCGATCGCGTGGCAGGTGTAACACAGGCCCTTGCCATTGTAGACCGCCAGGCCGTTCTCAGCATTGCCGCCGGTGCCGTCGCCGCTGAACGTTTGGCCGTTAACAGTAGCAGGGAAAGCCGGCATGACTGGCACCCACTGGTAGCCAGTGTCCTTGCCGGGGGGCGTGCCCGTGTAGGC
Source organism: Roseiflexaceae bacterium (assembly GCA_014381165.1). Lineage (GTDB taxonomy): Bacteria > Chloroflexota > Chloroflexia > Chloroflexales > Roseiflexaceae > JACMIM01. The sequence continues at coordinate 1,073 of JACMIM010000295.1, read as the reverse complement.
CGCTGCCACAGGCGCTGCCGGAATGGTTTTGTGGGCAGCGACCCACTGATCGAACACCTCCGGCTGCACAGCGATCACGCGGAACTTCATCAGCGCATGGGCCTGGCCACAGAACTCGGCGCACTGGCCACGGTAGACGCCCTCGGTCTCGGCGTTGAACGTCAGGTAATTCGTGTTGCCGGGGATCATGTAGGTCTTACCGGCCAGCTTGGGAATCCAGAAGTTGTGGATCACATCGCGCGCGTCGAGCTGCACCGTCACCTCGCGGCCAACCGGGATGTACAACTCGTTGGCGGTCGTCACGCCCTGCTCAGGGTAGTCGAATGAGAACCACCACTGCTGGCCGACGGCGACAATCCGCAGCGCGTCCTCCGACGTGCGCGAATTGATCGCCTGGGTGCGGAACGTCAGCACGGCGATCACCAACACAATCAGCGCAGGCGCGATCGTCCAGAGAATTTCAATAGTGGTATTGCCGTGAAACTGGGTCGGGATAGTATCGGCATTACGCGACCGAAAACGGAAAATCGTGTAGAGTAAAATTCCTTCGACCACGACAAACACGGCTACGGCAGCCCAGAAGATCGGGATCAGCAAATCCAGAATATTCCGGGCGTGCGAACCCTGCACATCAAGGGTCGACATGGGCCGGTCGGCACTACAGGCCGCCAGAATGAATGCGCCTGCGATCAATAGACCGCTGGTCAAGAGCGCACGCCGAAGGGGACGACGACTTGGCATGAAGCCTCCTAACTAGGGAGCAGCAAAGACAGACACCGGGCCGAAGCGTCGAACAGCGCAAAAGGAAACGCTCGCCACGTCGGAAAGGCACTATGGTATATGGCTGCTAGCCCAGCCTTCAGTACACACTAGTGAAAAGTTGCACTATCTATTATAGCTAAAAATTCCGCGCCGTCAACGTGAATTTCTATTGCTCGATTTCGCAGATGTTACCGTACATGCATTGTATCATGCCTTGGTAAAGCGATGAAAGAGCGGGTGTTGGTCGACCAGAGCCGCCGCGCGGCTGAAGCCGCTGGCTGGGGGTACGAAGCCCGCCTGCGCGGGCTGAA
>JACMIM010000294.1 GCA_014381165.1 Roseiflexaceae bacterium | reverse complement strand
GGCACGGTCAGCCAGATCATTGTGACCGGCGGGGTCGGTATGGGCGATACGATCTCGGAGGCGCAGGCTAGCCGCGAGTACCTATTGGCGAATGGTGTTGCAGCCCAAGCGATTCTAAGCGAGGAAACTGGCACGACCACGCTCGAAAGCCTACGCAATGCCGCTGAACTCGTGCGTGCCAATGGCATGGAGCGTGTGTTGCTGGTCAGCGATGCCTACCACATGTTGCGTGCGCTCAAGATTGCGCGTGATCTCGGCCTGGATGCGGTCGCCGCCCCAGTGCGCGCGCCTGATGCCCCGCTTTCCGCTGAGTACGCGGCGCATATCGTGCGCGAGACCGGCGCGTATCTGGTGTATGTGTTCGCGCGGCAATAATAGCTTGCTATGAGTCAAAGCGCCCCAACACAACAGCTAACAGGCCTAGCCACACGAATCTGGCCCCACTTCGGGCAGCTTGACGGCCGTGAACGGCGTCGTCGGCTGTCCGATTTGGCGGGAATTGTGTATGCCCTGCCGCTGGCTAGCTTGGGCGTGTTGTTCCTGGTCGGGCAGACGGATCTGTTCACCATGCAGCAGTCCTGGCTGCCGTTACTGGTGCTGGCAGCCATGCTGATCGCCCTGAACCGCAGCGCGTTCTTTTGGGTAGAAGAAACGTCGGCGCGTCAGTATGAGCGCTACGAGGCCTCGCTCGCGCCAATGGTGATCGTGGCTGCGCTGCTGCTGTTTGGTCCGAGCGGCATTTGGGTTGTGGTCATCGCCGCGATCGCGGTGCTTGGCTGGCATTTCCCGCGCGCCGCCGCGTTCGCCAACCGGGTGCGTGCTCTGCGTCGCCATACCATGCAGATGGCGGCAATTCCCGCGCTGCTGGTCGGCGCGTGGGCCTACCGCTCGCTTGGCGGACGCTACCCGCTGGCCGAGCTAACGCCGCCGCAAGTGCGGGCTGCCTTGCTTTCGCTGGCGGTGATGGCCGCTGGCACGACGCTGGTCTTCTTTGGCTACCTGCTGCTGACGCGCGCGCTGGGCCTGCGTGGCACTGGCGGCGGCGAACAGCGTGGCGTGTGGGTGCAGATGCTGCTGGTGGGCGCGCCCGGCAGCTTCGGTGTGCTGGTGGCGGCGATCTACATGCAACTGGGCCTCGCCGGGCTGCTGTTCTACAGCGCCGGCGCGCTGATAGCGACGATCGTGGCGCATCAGCTCAGCTATGTGAATCTGGATAATGCCCGGCGCACCCGCGAGTTGGAGCAGTTGGAGCAGCTAGGCCGCGCCATCATCAGTGCGCCGCCCGATGGATCGCGCTTGCCCAACCTGCTGGCGGCGTATGTGCCGTTTATGTTTCAGCATGACCAAATCGATATCATGCTGTTCCCCGAGCGCGTGCTGCTCCACGTTGGCGTGCGCGCTGCTGCGCCCGACGCTGAACTGTGGCGCTGGCTGGCGGCTACCCCGCAGGTGCGGCTGTTCCGGCCAAATGAGCTGTTGCCATGGAGCAACATACGCACCAGCGATGGCGTGATCGTCGCACCAATTACCTCGGCGGAGCAGGTCGACCCGGTCGGCGGGATAGCGATTGTGCTGCCGCGCGCGCTTGGCGACAACGGGCCGAACCCCGAGGGCCAGTTGCCGGCGGTGCAGACGTTGGCGGCGCAGATCGGATCAGCCGTGCAAAGCATTGGCGCGTACCAGCGGGCGGTGACGCTCGACCGGTTGAGCCAGGATTTGACGGTAGCCGCCTCGATCCAGGCCAGCTTCCTGCCAGAAACACTGCCACAACTGGCCGGCTGGCAGTTCGCGGCGGCGCTGCGCCCGGCCCGCCAGACCTCGGGCGATTTCTATGATATCTTCCCACTGCCCAACGACAAACTAGCGCTGGTGATCGCCGATGTGGCCGACAAAGGCACCGGGCCGGCGCTGTTCATGGCCGTGGCCCGCACGCTCATCCGCGTCTACGCCGTCGAGCACCCCGATGCTCCGGCAACGGTGCTGTGGGCCACCAATTTGCGCCTGCTGAACGACTCCGACAGCGGCCTGTTCGTGACGCTGTTCTATGCCACGCTTGATCCGGCTACTGGCCTGCTCGACTACGCCAATGCCGGCCACAACCCGCCGCTGCTGCATGGCGAATACGGCCAGCCGCAGCTGCTGCGCAACACTGGTATTCCGCTTGGCATCGAGGAAACGGCGACCTGGTCTACAGTCCATGCGACGATCCAGCCGGGCGATACGCTTATGCTCTACACCGACGGCGTGCCGGAGGCCCAGAACGCCGCAGGTCAGTTCTTTGAAAGCGAGCGCCTGTTCGATGTAGCGCGGGCGCAGCATGGCGAATCGGCTGAACGGGCGCTGGCGGGGTTACTCGGCGAGGTCGACCGTTTCGAGGGGAACGTGCCGCGCACCGACGACCAGACGTTGATGATGGTCGTGCGGGAATAACCAGAGCGGCGGGAATAACCGTAGGGGCGGGTTTGAAACCCGCCCCTACGGTTATTCTCGCCCCTACCCCCGGCCTGCATCTTCGCGGTGGCGAGCCAGGGTTTCCAGGATGCCGCTCAGGGCTGGCACCCATTCGTCGCGGACGGTGCGCCGATCGAGGCGGGCGAACTGCGGGCCGATCTTGATCGCGCCGTCGTGGCGAAAGCGCAGGCGCAGGCGCTCGCGATCGGCCAGGCCGCCCTCAGGCAGCCGGATAATAAACTCTTCGTCGGTCGTAACGATCGAGCCGACCCCAGCGCGCAGCGAGAGCGCCTTGAGCATCAGCCAGGTCAGCAGGCACTCCACCGGATCGGGGATCTCGCCAAAGCGATCTCGCAATTCGGTTTGGAGTTCGCGTACCCGCTGCGGCGTTTGCGATTCGGCCAGGCGCTGGTACACCTCCAGGCGCACCCGGTCGTCGGGAATGTAATCGACTGGAATGTAGGCGTCCAGCGGCAGATCAAGTGTGACCAGCGGGCCGACTAGCACTTTCTCGTCGACTTTGATTCTGGCCCGGGCTGGGGACTGGGGGCTGGGGTTCCCGGCGTCGGCATTCCCAGTGTTGGCGTTCCCGGCGCTGAAGCGCCGAGCTATTGGGTTCTGATTCGTGGCGCGTGGGTCGTGATTCGTGCCTTCTGGCCCTTCATCCTTGGTCTTTCCCGCGTGAAACTGCTTTTTTAACGTGCTGACGGCCTGCTCCAGCAGGCGGGTGTACAGATCGAAGCCGACCGCGCCGATGTGGCCAGATTGCTCCGCGCCGAGTAGGTTGCCCGCGCCGCGAATCTCGAGATCGCGCATGGCGATGCGCATGCCCGCGCCAAGCTCGGTGGCCTCCTGGATGGCCTGTAGCCGCTCGTGGGCTTCGTCGGTAATGCGCCGATCCGATGGGTAGAACAGGTAGGCGTAGGCCCGCTGGGTCGAGCGGCCAACCCGCCCGCGCAGCTGGTACAGTTGGGCCAGGCCGTAGTGAATCGCGTCGTCGATGATAATTGTGTTGGCATTCGGCACGTCCAGCCCACTCTCGACGATCGTGGTGCTGACTAGCACATCGGCCTTGCCGCTAAAAAAGTTGAGCATGACCTTTTCGAGTTGCTTTTCGTCGAGCTGGCCGTGGCCAACCAGGTAGCGCGCCTCTGGCACCAGCTTCTTCAGCTTGTCGGCGATATAGTAGATGCTCTGCACACGGTTGTGGATAAAAAACACCTGGCCGCCGCGCTCTAGTTCGCGCCGAATCGCCTCCTGGATGAGCTTATCGTCGTGTGGCAGCACATAAGTTTTGATCGGCAGGCGATCCTCTGGCGGCGTGTCGATCACGCTCATGTCGCGGATTCCCGCCATAGCCATGTGCAGTGTGCGTGGAATCGGCGTGGCGGTGAGTGTCAGCACATCGATGTTGGCGCGCAGCTGCTTGATACGCTCTTTGTGGCGCACGCCAAAGCGCTGCTCCTCGTCGACCACCAGCATGCCAAGATCTTTGAACACGACATCTTTTGAGAGAATGCGATGCGTGCCGACCAGAATATCGATCTCGCCACGCAGCAGCTGGTCGAGAATCTGGCTTTGCTGCTGGGCCGTGCGCAGGCGCGAAAGCATCTCGATCTTGATTGGAAAGGCGGCCATGCGCCGGGTCAGCGTTTCGAGATGCTGCTGGGCCAGCACCGTGGTCGGTACCAGCACCGCCACTTGCTTGCCGTCCTGAACGGCTTTGAACGCAGCCCTGAGCGCCACCTCGGTTTTACCAAAGCCGACATCGCCAATGACCAGCCGATCCATGGGCTGCTGTTGCTCCATGTCGTGCTTGGTCGCTTCGATCGCGCGCGCCTGGTCGGGCGTCTCGATGTAGGGGAACGACTCCTCCAGCTCGCGCTGCCACTCGTTGTCTGGCGCGAAGGCGTGGCCCTCACTGGTCTGGCGGGCGGCGTACAGCTCCAGCAGATCGTCGGCCAGATCCTGAACCGCAGCGCGAGCCTTGCGTTTGGCGCGCTCCCAATCTTGGGTGCCCAGCCGGGTGAGCTGCGGCGTGGCATCGCCCGAGCCGATGTAGCGCGAAACGCGGTCGATTTGGTCGACCGGCACATACAGCTTGTCGCCGTCGGCATAGCGCAGGTTTAGGTAGTCGCGCTCGATCCCGCCGACCGCGCGGCGGATCAGGCCATCGTATTGGGCGATGCCGTGCTCGATATGCACGACGTAATCGCCCGCTTTGAGGCCACGAAGAAAGGCCGTGCGAGCCTCGGTGTCGCGGTCGCGCTTGCTGCGGCGCTCACCGGCGACCCGCCGCTGACGCCAGCCGAATATCTCGCTGTCGGTGTAGATCGTCAGGTTCTGGGCGGTGGCGCGGAAGCCCTGGTCGAGCGAGCCGTGGACGACCGAGAACAGGACTGAGAACTGAGAACCGAAAACTTCGATACCATCGCCGTTCTCGATGCTTTGTTCTTCGTTCTTTGTTCTTGCCGCCTCCTCGACCAGCTCCTGTATGCGTGCGGCCTGCGGCGTGACCGCAAGCACGCGCTCGCCCCGGCCAAGCCGCTCGACAATGTCTTCGACCAGCAGCTTGAGCTGGCCGCTGAACAGTGTGGCGTTTTCGAACGGCGGGGCGGGGAATAGCTGTGTTTCGCTGGTGCTGAAGCGCGGGGCTAGTGGGTCTTGCGCGTCTGGCTGTTCGTGTGAGGTTTCTGGGAGATCGTTATTCGACAGATCGACATAATTCAGATGATAGCCCTGGGCCAGCAGTTCGTTCCAGGCCAGGTAGGGGCGTGGAAATGCGCGTGGCAGCTCACCGGCCTCGATATGCGCTGCCCGGCGCTCCTCGGACTGGCGGGTGATATCCTCGGCATGGTGGGCTAGCAGCACCAGATCCGAGAACACCGCCGCGCTCGTGGCGGGCAAGTGTTCCAGCAGCGCTGGTATCTGGCCCTGTTCGCGGTAGAACGGCGCGTAGAGCGCGCGGCCCTCGAAGCGCTCGCCCTGCTCGATCCGCTCGATCGCTGTATTCCACTCCTCACGAACCTCCAGGCGCAGCGTATCCACGGGCAGGGCGCGCAGGCGTTCAGCAGCCTGGGCTGCCTGCCAGAGCGGGAACTCGTGTGGTGGGCCGACCTGCAGCGCCTGCTCGCGCCGCTCTGAGCGCTGGGAAATCGGGTCGAAACGGCGCAGGCTGTCGATCTCGTCGCCAAAGAACTCGATCCGCAGCGGCAGATCGTCGCCCGGCGGCCACAGATCGATGATGCCGCCGCGTCGGTTGATCTCGCCTGGCTCCTCGACCGTGGGCGCGTTGCGGTAGCCCAACGTGACCCAACGGCGCATCAGATCGTCGGGGCTGTGCTCCTGGCCGGATGCCAGAGCGGTGCTGGCCTCGGCCCACTGGCTGGGCGAGAGCGTGGGCTGGATGAGCGCCTTGATCGAGGTGACGACGACCTGAAGAGAACCGAGAACCGAGAACCGAGAACTGTCGCGCCGTGGCTCATTGTTCTGGATTCTGCGGTTCTGCGGTTCTGCGGTTCGCGGTTCGCGGTTCGCTAGCGCAGCAAGCACACGCAGCCGCGCGGCGATCACCGTCGGCCCTGGCGACATGTGTTCGTAGGGCATGGCGTCGGAAGCGGGAAAGTGCAACACGGCGTCTTCGCCAAGCCAGGCGCACAGGTCGGCGGCGGCGCGCTGGGCCAGGTCGTCGTTCTGCACGATGTAGAGCAGTGGCGCGGCGGCGTGTAGCGCCAGCGCCGCCACCAGTGCGGGGCG
>JACMIM010000293.1 GCA_014381165.1 Roseiflexaceae bacterium | reverse complement strand
CGCGGGCTTGAGCAGTGCGGCGAGCTGCGCGCGGTTGGATGGAGCGTAGCCGCGCTTGCGGGCCACGATCCGCAGCGCCTCGGCAAAGGCGCTGGCGGTGTCAAAGCGATGCTCAGGCTTTTTGGCCAGAATGCGCGCGATCACGGCATCGAGTTCCCATGGCAGTTCAGGGTCGATCGTGCTTGGCGGTGGTGGCGGCTCCTGCACATGGGCCACGATCAGCTTGGGGGTCGCGCCGGTGAATGGCGTGCGGCCTGTGATCAGCTCATAGGTGGTGATGCCCAACGAGTACAAATCGCTACGGCCATCTAGGCGCAATGCCGAAGCCTGCTCAGGCGAAATGTACTCTGGCGTGCCCATGAATACCCCAGCGCGGGTCAGCCGCTCGTCGCCTTCGCGCTCGGGGGACTGGGCAATGCCAAAATCAGTCAGCAGCACGCGCCCGCCAACATCAATCATGATGTTATGCGGCTTGACATCGCGGTGGATCGCGCCGCGCTGGTGTGCATAGTCGAGCGCCGCGCCAACCCCTTCGACAATGCTAACTGCTGGGCTGATACCGAGCGCGCCCCGCTCCTGGATCACCGCATGCAGTGTGCGGCCCTCGATAAACTCCATGGCGATATAGCGCACACCCTCCTGCTCGCCCACATCGAAGATCAGCACAATATTGGGATGGTGGAGATTAGCAGCTGTTATTGCCTCGCGCTCAAAGCGCTGGGCGAACTCCGGATCGCCTGCGAGATACGGGGCCAGCACTTTAAGCGCAACCATACGCTGGAGCGTGGTGTCAAGCGCTTTGTACACGCTCGCCATGCCGCCGCGCCCGATCTGCTCTTGAACTTGATAGCGGCCTAGGCGGCGCCCAGCGAGGTTGGTCATAAGAGGGGGCTAGGGACTAGGGGCTGGGGCTAGGGAACCCAGAACACAACAACTAAGAAATCGCTGTTTATCATAACGTATTCTTAGTAGCTTTGCGAACCCCAGCCCCTAGCCCCTAGCCCCTTTATGGTATAATCCCTTACAGCTACCGCGATTGTACCATATGCACGCGGGTTGTGAAGCCGTTGCGCTGGCGAAGGTTTCTGGAGGATCGCAACATGGTGCCATCTCCCCCTCCGGTGCTGGTAATACGTCGACAGGACTCCAGCGCCGCACAGCTCGAATGGGCACAGCCCGCGCTGGCCATCGGTCGCGACAGTGCGAATGATATCGTGATCGACCACCCACTCGCATCCCGCCGCCACGCGCGGCTCGAATATGATGCCAATGGCTATATCGTGCGCGATCTGGATAGCACCAACGGCACCTTTGTCAATGGCGAGCGCGTCGAGGGCCAGCGGAGCCTGTTCAACCAGGATCGCATCTGGGTCGCCGACGCCGAGATCGTGTTCAACGACCCCGAGGCTACCCAAAAAGGGCCACTGCCGCTGGAAATCCTCAGGCAGGTGCAGGCCGCGCAGGAAGCCCCGTTGCGCATGGATACGCGCGCCAAGGAGGTCTTGCTTGGCGGCAAGCCGCTCGACCCACCCCTCACCGTCAAAGAATTCCAACTGCTGGAACTGCTCCACAGCCACATGGGCGAGGTTATGAGCAAAGACGAGATCGCCAAAAGCGTGTGGGACTACGAAGTCTACGACTACAACGCGATCGACGCCTTGGTCTACCGGCTGCGCCAGCGCATCGAGCAGGATCCCAGCGTACCACGCTTTATTGTCACTGTTCGTGGATTTGGCTATAAGTTGGTCATGCCGGAGTAACCGAGAGTGAACCGCGGAACTGCGGAACCGCAGAACCGCTAAACCCCTTCTGCGGTTCTGCGCTGCGGTTCCGCAGTTCTACGGTTCCGCAGTTCTACGGTTCTGCGGTTCTACGGTTCTGCGGTTCTACGGCTAAAAGGAGCGCTACACCACGTAAGACCATGGATTACACTATGACAGCGCCCCGCCGCCTGCGCGGGGTAATCGAGGTGCCAGGCGATAAGTCGATCTCGCACCGCGCCATTATGTTCAATGCCCTGGCCGAAGGCAGCGCCACGATCAGCCACTTCCTCGCTGGGGCCGATTGCCTTTCGACGATCAGCTGCATGCGCGCACTGGGCGTCGAGATCGAGCGTGCCGGCGAGCAGGTGCGCGTCCATGGCGTGGGGCTGCGCGGCCTGCGCGAACCCGCCGACCTGCTGGACTGCGGCAACTCCGGCACGACGCTGCGCTTGCTGACCGGGCTGCTGGCTGGACAGGCCGGCATGTTCGCAGTGCTTTCTGGCGATACCTCGCTACGCTCGCGCCCTCAGCAGCGGATTGTCGCGCCGCTTCGCGCACTCGGTGCGGTTCTGGACGGCCGGCAGAACGGCGACCGCGCGCCGCTTATGGTGCGTGGTGCCGCGATCAGGGGCGGTCGCTATGAGCTACCCGTTGCCTCGGCACAGGTCAAGAGCGCGCTACTGCTGGCCGCGCTGAGTGGCTCCGGCCCGCTGGTGCTGAACGGCCGCACCGATGGGCGCGACCATACCGAGCGTATGTTCAGCGCCATGGGGCTTGATATCGGCAATCAGGCTGGCACGATTACATTCACGCCGCCGGAATCGCGCTCGCCGCAGCCGCTTTCGCTGCGCGTGCCGGGCGACCCCTCCTCGGCGGCGTTCTGGTGGGTCGCCGCAGCCATTCACCCCGACGCCGAGCTGACCACCACCGGCGTGTGCATGAACCCCAGCCGCAGTGGCGCATTGGAGGTGCTGCGCGCCATGGGTGCGAACATCACAATCGAACATGAGCGCAACGAGGGCGGCGAGCCTGTCGCCGATATCAGCGTGCGGTCGTCCAACTTGCGCGGCACCACGATCGGCGGCGCGCTCATCCCACGCCTGATCGACGAAATCCCAGTGCTGGCGGTCGCCGCCGCGTGCGCCCACGGCGACACGCTGGTGCGCGACGCCGCCGAGCTGCGCGCCAAGGAAACCGACCGGGTCGAAACGGTGGCGAACGGGCTAGACGCACTGGGCGCAACTGTCGAGCCAACCGGCGACGGCATGGGCCTAACCGGCGGGGCCAGCCTGCGCGGCACCACACTCGACAGCCACCACGATCACCGGCTGGCCATGACCTGGGCGGTGGCAGGCCTGGTCGCTAGCGGCGAAACCCGCATTGAAGGTGCTGAAGCGGTGGACGTTTCGTACCCTGGCTTTTGGGAAACCCTCAACCGGATTGCAGAGTCTTGATTCTTTCGATTGTAGACTGCATTTCTTTCTGCCAATCTGCACGCAATACCTTATGACAGACATCTACACGCATCGCATCGAAATCTATACGTCCAGCCTGGTGATCGCCGGCAGCTATGATCTGGCGATCTACCGCCGGGTCAGCGACGCGATCAATGGCGAGCAGCGCCGCTTTGTGTCGCTGCGCGACGCTTCGATCGCGCCGCTCGAGCGCGTGCAGCAGGCACAGCGCGTGCCGCATTTACTGTTCGACCGCCATGATGCCGTGCTAGTGGTTACGATCGAGGAGGCCACGCCGCCCGCCAGCTACCCACGCGAGGAGCAGATGCGCGGCGTGGTGCCGGTGGCGGCCATGCTGTTCACCGAGGCCTTTGTGGTGCGCGGCACCTTTCACAAACGGCCCGACCTGACCCTGCCAGAGATGTTGGAGCGCATCAACGACGAATTTGTGCCGCTCAGCAATGTGCAGGTGTTCCCGCTACTCGGCGGCGCGCCGACGGTCGTGCGACCATTTGCAGCATTGGCCCGCGAGCGGATCGTCGCACTGTACCAGATCGCCGAACCAAAGGCCGACGAACCGACAACCCTTGCAGAGCAAGCTGATACATCTTTGAACAACGACAGCGATGAGCTGTAGAACTACAACAAGAAGCAACCGCACCAAAGCACCAAGACGTACAGACAGGAGTCAGGCGGGCTGAAGCCGCTGTTTTAGCCCGCGCAGGCGGGCTTCGTAGTGCCAGCCAGCGGCTTCAGCCGCCAGGCAGGTAAGGAGTAAGCCCATGCAATCGCTCTACGAAGACATGCAGCAGCGCTACCGAGAAGGCGCACTACCTTGGGATGTGGAACTGCCGCCGCCAGAGGTGCTCGATCTGGCAGCGGCACTACCGCCGGGGCGCGCACTCGACCTTGGCTGTGGGCCAGGCCGCGCATGTCTGCATCTAGCCCAGCTAGGCTGGCAGTGCGACGGGGTCGATTTTGTGGCCGAGGCGGTGCGGATGGCCGAGCAGCGCGCCGAGGCCGCCGATCTGGCCGAGCGCGCCCGGTTTCACCAGGCCTCAGTTACAGCGCTTGATTTCCTCAACCAGCCCTATGATCTGGTGATCGATGTCGGCTGCATGCATAATCTGCGCGGCGCTGACCTGCGGGCGTATGTTCAGGGTGTCGCGCGGCTCACGCTGCCCCAGGCAACGATGCTGATGTTTGCACGGCTGGCCGATTTCGAGCACGAGCCGCGCGGACTGCCCGATGCGACGATACGCGCAACCCTCGCTTCCAGCTTCAACTTCAGCCGGGCCGAATATGGCCAGAGCAGGTTTAATGGCGTAGCCGTGCCTTCAGCCTGGTATTGGTTAACGCGCACCGCTGACTAATACTAGGCCTGGCAGTCGAGCACGAGCTTGCCGCTGATAAACTGACCACTATGATCGTGCTTGTAGTCAAGCTGCGCGCTATGGCGTAAGCACAACTTTACCGCTGACTTTGCGTGTTTCCAGCAGGGCCAACGCCTCGCGGGCTTGCTGGAGCGGCAGCACCGCCGAGACAGCTGGGTCGATCTGGCCGCTCTGGTACAGGCGCAGCAGTTCTTGTAGGTCGGCGCGGAACCAATCGGCGTGGTCTTTCTTCATGAACATGATGCCGTAGAACGCAACCTTGCGCCCGCCGCGCGCAATAAACATCCAACCAAGCCGGGCGAATGTGTCGACGCGACCAAAGCGTTGGCCGACTTTGGCGGTGAAGCCATAGCCGACAAACTGCCCGCGCGGGGTGAGCGTTTCAAACGAGCGGCTGAAGTTCGCTCCGCCGATCGCATCGAAGACCACATCGACGCCGCCCGGCACGAAGCTACGCACGCGCTCGACAAAGTCCTCAGTTGTGTAGTCGATTGGCGTTGCGCCCAGGCCGCGTACAAAATCGAGCTTTGAGCTGGAGGCCGTGCCATACAGCTCCGCGCCCGCCAGATGCCCAAGCTGCACCAGTGCGCTGCCCACGCCACCGGCTGCGCTGTGAACAAGCAGCCGATCACCAGCTTTAATCTGCGCGACGCGGTGCAGCATCTGGTATGCCGTCATGTAATTGAGCAGCAGGCACACCGCCTTGACTGGATCGACATCTGCTGGAATCGGCGCACAATCGTCGGCGGGCCAACAGATATACTCGGCGTGGCTGCCGCGCACCGTGATGGCCGCGACATGATCGCCAACCCGCAGCTGTTGCACGCCCGCGCCCAGTTTCTCGACCACGCCGACACAGTCGTAGCCAAGCGTAAACGGCGTTTTCACCGAGTTCGTATAGAATCCTTCGCGGATGGTAATATCAGCCTGGCTGACGCCAGCGGCCAAAACGCGCAGGCGCACTTCGCCAGCCTTCGGCTCCGGCGCAGCATCGCTGAGCACCTGCACCACCTCTGGCCCGCCAATGCGGGTGACGACAACACGCATGTTTTTCACGAGGGGAACTCCTTGACTACCAAAAGCTTGGTTCGAAAATCTTAAGTGCGACGATCACCAGCACCGCAGCGCCCATGCCTGCGCCGACTATGCTTGAACGTTGTGCAACCTGTTGGTAGGCGGCTGAATCTGGCCCTTCGGCGGCCAACACACGGATCTGGCGGCCAAGCAGCGGCGTATAGATCAGGTAGGCCACCAGCATCGCAACCACATAGATAGCAATTGCGACCCACAAGAACGACCCGATCTGTTTGCCCATCAGAATCATCAACACGCCGGTCAGCCCCGCAATCAGATAGAACGGGTTGGCCAGGTAATCGTCGATAAACTTGACAGTTTTGAGCGCGAACGGCAGCATGGCCTGATCGCGTGTGCCGCGCAGAATCCAAATCACATACGTAAAGTTGAAGCCGACTGCGAGCATGGAAAGCAGCATGTGCAGGAACACCAATACCGTGTAGAGTAGCGGGTTTGCGCCATCGGGAGGCGGGTGCATCGTGTCGTCCTTTTCGCATCATGCGGCAGCTTGAATCACGTCCGCAGCCCAACTATACTGTGAGCACACAAGACCGTCTATTTCCAAACGTCTTCTTTTGTTAGCCGAACGTCTGCGAGAAAGCATGCCTATGGATGTCCTTACCGAAATACTCGACTCGCTGCAACTGCGCAGCACCGTGTACTGTCGGGCAGAGTTGCACGCGCCCTGGTCGCTACAGTTCGCGCCCACCCGCGCGGCAACCTTTCATGTGATCGATTGCGGAAGTTGTTGGCTCCAGATCGAGGGCCAGGAGGGTGCTACGCAGCTCACGGGCGGCGATCTGATCGTGTTGTCACACGGCGCGGGGCACATACTGAGCGCCACGCCAGGGGCCGCGCCGTTCACGACGATTTATCTCGATCGTGATATTCCCGCTACCTGCGAGGTGCGCCGCAGCGAGGGCGGCGGCGCATTCACGACGCTGCTGTGCGGCCTGTTCGATTTTGCTCACGATAATGGACACCCGCTATTTACGCTGCTGCCGCCGCTTATTCATATCAAGGGCGAGCAAGGGCGGGCGATCGCGTCGCTTGAAGCAACCCTGACATTTCTGGCTAGCGAGGCTGGTTCAGGCCGCGCTGGCACGAACACGATCGTGCGTCGGCTGGCCGATGTGCTGTTTATTCAAGTAGTGCGATCATGGATCGAAAGCTTGACCGATCAGACCGGCGGCTGGCTTGGCGCGCTACGCGACCCACAGATCGGCTATTCGCTGGGCATGATCCACCGCTTTCCTGACCGCGAATGGACGGTGGCGCTGCTGGCGAGCGAGGCGACTATGTCGCGGTCGGCGTTTGCGGCGCGCTTCACCACCATGGTTGGCGAGCCGCCGCTCCAGTACCTGACGCGCTGGCGCATGCGGCTGGCCGCGCGCTTGCTGGGGCGCAACGACCTTGGGCTTCACGAGATCGCGCAGCGGGTTGGCTACGAATCCGATGTCGCCCTGAGCAAAGCGTTCAAGCGCGAAACAGGCGTGGCACCAGGGGCGTACCGTCGCCAGTTAGCAACTACGGCAAATTAGTGGCCTGAAATGTTAGGAGTCTTTCATTTCGCCTGCGGCGGGCAAGGAAACAAGGAGTAATTGTGTTGTTTTTTGGTGCTTTGCACCAAAAACAACAAAAAAAGATAGATATTCCCTGCTGCCGCAGGCTGAAGTCGCTAACTGCGTAAGTCCTACATGTATTCGCGAAATAGCTAAAGGATGCAATCTATTATG
>JACMIM010000292.1 GCA_014381165.1 Roseiflexaceae bacterium | reverse complement strand
GGCGTGGTTCGTGGACACGCGCCGCTGAGGCTTCGCGGGCGCTCCTTGACCGCACTGTGGCAGGCAAAGTGGTGTTGGATGTTGACTAAGTCAGAGTTGTGGCCACGGGGGGTCGAACGTCCACATTGACCCGCAGATTGCGCAGATCATACAGATAGGAGTTACGCAGTTGCCCAACAGGTTTCATTTCGCCTGCGGCGGGCAAGGAAATATCGCATAATTGTTTCGTTGTTTGCTGCTTTGCACCAAACAACGAAACAAAAAAGATAGCTGTTCCATGCTGCCGCAGGCTGTTGTCGCCAACTGCGTAAGTCCTAACAGATTTGTCTAGCCCGAATCTGCGTGATCTGCGCAATCTGCGCAGGATTACGCAACTACATACGCTCCATACCCAAGTGCTTTCTGTTCGAGCGCTTCGCTCGCCGACCAGAGTTCCCGCCTTCGATTGGGGTCGAGGACAAAGGCGTCCGGCGTGAATCGGCCCTTTTTATGAAAGAACCACGTCTCGCCTGAAGGTGGGGATTGGGATTCGATCATCTGGGCGAACTGCAATGCGACCTGCTGAGGCTTCCGTGTGGAAAAGAAAAAGAACGGCTTGATAAGCGCGACCAGTAGCGGCGGTAATTCTCTACGTATTCCGGTGTCGACCGAACCAGGGCCGTAACCGATAACGGACAACCCCCAACGGCGGGACGCTTCAAGGCTGAATAGGTCGTTGGCCATTTGCGCCTGGCCATGGCTTTGCATCCCAAATCGGGCTTCGACAGTGGCCAGGTCATTAAACTCCAATTTTGCCATCTTGGGGATTTTTGGACTCGACGCCGCTACATTGACAACAATACTCTCTTTGTCCAAAAGCTTCTGGACAACCAGTGCTTTGGTCATCACGAAGCGCGATAGATACCCCACAGCAAAATCCTTCTCGATTCCCTCGCTTGTGTAGGCTTTATGGGCGATCAGGATGCCGACGCAATGAACCAGAATGTCAATCCGTGGGACTGCGTCTTGAAGCTGCTCGACGGTTTTGCTGACATTCGACATCAGGCTAAAGTCCGCCTGCAAGAAGTTTAAGCTGCCGACTCCCCCCTCGCGAAGGGCATCAGCAACCAACCGATCTCCTTTTTCACTCGACCGTCCAATGATCCAGACCCGTGCCCCTTGTCTTTTCAGCTCTAACGCTGTAGCGGCCCCGATACCATCGGTACCACCAGTGATGACGACCGTCTTGTCCTTGATTATCATGGTATCCTCCTCTAAACGCATTCAAGAAGAGTATAATAGTGAACTACATAATAGTCAATAGGTTTACTATTTAGGGAGTGTATGAAGTTGCACCAAGAAGGTACGCGCTCCATTGACGTGGTTCGGGCGTTAGGGGATTTGATTCCCGCGTACCAGCACTGGAGTGCATCGAGAATCCCCACGGATGGCTTGTCACCAGCGCGTATGCGGATTCTTTCGTTCCTCCGAGAAGCTGGAAGCATGCCCATGCGAGCTTTAAAGGACCGATGTGGAACCTCGGCAACCAATATTACTGGCTTGGTTGATGGCCTGGAGGCCGATGGGTTGGTATCACGGGAAGCCGACACAAGCGACCGGCGGGTGACCCGAATAGCCTTGACGGCAAGAGGAGAGCGGCAAAGTCGAACTGATTGGGAAATCTATGAGTCGCGCTGCGCCTCGACATTCGACAGTCTTGATCCAGAAACACGGGCCAAATTGGTGCAGACGCTTGCCGAGGTTCGTCGGCTGTTAGCCTCATGAAGAAACCAAATACCGAAACAAACGACCAACACGTTGCCTTGCGAACTCAAGCGATGCACGGCTGCTGCCGTGGAGTGCACACTGGCGTTGTTCGCTAGCGGCAGGCAAGTAAATATCTGATCATTGTTTCGTTGTTTGGTGCTTTGCACCAAACAACGAAACAAAAAATATAGCTTTTCCCTATCAACTATCTTGTAGTTGACAAAGTAGATAAACGATATTAACATTTGTATGATCGTCAGTGCTTGATATGTGCAACGCTGTCAGGGAGGTACAAGCTGTGATGTCGCCAACCCAACTTAGCTTTGTCTCATTGCTTGCGGGGAATGCGGACGCGCTGTACCAAGCGCTTGTGGAAGCGCTCGTTGAGGAAACCAACGTCGCCATCCGTATGGTCGACACGTTGGATTGGCACGAGCGCAGGCGGCTCGTGGAAACTGGCAATGTTGACATTGCCGCTATCTGTGGCGCTGACTATGTTCGGCTTGCCACGCGCCACCCTTCGCCGATTGCGCTGTTCGCTGCACCGGTGATGCAGGGCGCGCGGTACGCCAGTCGGCCGGTGTATTTCTCGGACATCGTGGTGCCGATGGAATCACCGTTTCAGACATTCGACGACGTAGTTGGCGCGCGTTGGGTGTATAACGAACCAGGGTCGTATTCGGGATATGCCGCAATGCGAGCCTACATGGCGAATCGAGGTTTCTCAGCAACGTTTTTCAGCTCTGCGCAGCAATCCGGCTCACATCAGGCGTCACTGACGGCGGTCGCGCACGGCGAGGCCGATGTGACCGCGATCGATAGTATTGTCCTGGAGCGCGCACTTCACCTCGATCCAGCGCTTGCAACGCGCATCCGCACGATTCTGGCGATTGGCCCAAATCCCGTACCGCCGCTGGTGGTTGGGCGGCATCTTTCGCCAACCATTGCCCAAAGGATTGACGTAGCGGTGCGCTCGATGCATCAACGTGAACGGGGCAAGCGCGCATTGGACGCGGCCCAGATTGCCCACTTTGTTGCGGTTCACGACAACGACTACCACCCGATCCGGCGCGATCTCTTCCATGCACAGCAGGGCGGGGCGGCGGCAGCAACGGCACCATGAGCGCCAGCGGTGCCGTATTCCTTGTGTACGCGGACGTATTTCGTTGAACAGCATGAAGGGATATCGCGTGACAGCATCGACCTTGACCCAGCAGCACGCCGCGAGCAATCACGACGACCTGACGAGTGGCTGGCTCACCCATCACGATACGGCGGCCCTCCGGTACATGCGCGCCCGGTTGCACCGCTTCATTCAGACCGAACCTGCGGTTGAACGCACGCATGCGCCGCACATCGTGTACATTCCTGAGCCTGACAACCGACAGCATCGGGTCGTCGCGCTCAATAGTGCTGCGCTGCTGAGCGGCGTGGTGCTCACCTTTGTGGCGTTCTTCGGCCACAAGCGCACCGATAGTGACGCAGCGCAGCTTGATGCGCTCGATCACGAGCTGATTCACGAATGCCTAAAGATGCCACAGTTGCTCAGCTACAGTTCGCTCGAACTGAGCGATGGGAGTTGGGCGAATCTGGTGCTGCTGCAAAGCCCTGACGGGATTGCGCGGTGGGTCGAAAGCCCACGCCACGCCTACGCCGCGCACGAAGTTGCGCCGAAGAGCTACCGGGAGATTCGCATTCATCGCGGCACGCTCCCCGCCGGACTCGAACCGCACGGTGCGATCGAGTTTCACCGCACCCGGCACTTTGCCTATACGACAACGACCGCGACGGTATAGCCAAAAACGGTATGTCTATGGAGCGGTGGCCCGATACACGTTTTCTAGTTTATTCCCACCAACGGCGATGGGCACTACCTCAGTACAGTTGATGCAGCACGTTGAGCCATTTGTGGTTGGCTACCCCGGCCTCTTCCGGCGCGTGTACCTGAGCAGCTCCACACGAGGTTGAGCGTGTTCGGTTCAAACGTGCTGATCGACAAGGATCGGGTTTCCGTCGGGGTCGAGGGCGACGAAACTAGCAGGCCCGGTGGTACGCTCGTCGGCCTCGCTCTGGAACTCCACGCCCTGCGCCTTCAGTTGGCGTTGGAGTTCGCGCACATCGGTGAATGTGTCGAGCGTGCGGGCGCTGCTGTCCCAGCCAGGCGTGAAGGTGAGGATGTTCTGCTCGAACATGCCTTGAAACAGACCGATCACATGATCGCCGTTCTTCAACATCAGCCAGTTCTGTGCGGCATCGCCGCCGAAGACTGTGAAGCCAAACTTCTCGTAGAACGTTCGCGAAGCCTCGATATCCTTGACCGCCAGGCTGATGGAAAATGCACCGAGTTCCATGGAGTTGCTCCTTTCGCTGAAAAGATACGGGGGTTTGGGGGCGCAGCTCCCCGAAGAAACCACCTCCCCTTTTTACGACTCTGGCAGGGAGGCTATAGCAGAGAGTTGTGTATTGTCATATGCTTCCGCTGTAAGTATAGCAGGTGAAGACGACGTCTGTTTTGCAGGCTTGCGTTTTTCTTGACAGCTGCTATCATAAAGTAAGTGACTATAAACATAGTGTGGGAGGTTGACGTGAGTGACTTCAATGATTGGAATGCCAATATCATCAGGGAGTTTCGCTCGAATCGCGGCAACGTAGGCGGCCAGTTCGCGGGCGCGACGTTGCTGCTGCTGCGAACGACGGGTGCAAAGAGCGGCCAGGTACGAACCAACCCGCTGGTGTACACGGTCGATGGTGATCAACTGATTATCATTGCCTCAAAGGGTGGTGCGCCAACAAATCCGGACTGGTACTACAACATTCTGGCCAACCCAACGGTCACGGTAGAAGTTGGTATGGAACAGTTCCAAGCCCGTGCAATCGTGCCGGCAGAAGCCGAGCGCACGCGGTTATTTGATCAAATGGCCGCCCAGATGCCTAACTTCGCCGAGTACCAGCGCAACACCACTCGCCAGATACCCGTTGTGGTATTGGAGCGCCTGACGTAGCGCGATTGCAGCCAATAGGCAGGCGTGTTGCGACGACTATCCTGCGACGATTGATGCTGATTACACGCCGAACCCAAAGCGACCTTCAAGCCATTGAATGCCAAATGTCGCGAGGTCGGCGGCCTCGAACACATACGACTGCGCGCGCCCAATCAAAGCACTGCGCCCCTTGCCCGTTTCAAGATACTCCAGCGCAATCGTGTCGAACCGGTAGTCAGCATCAATCACCGTATCGCTGGTGTCGTACTCCTCTAAATTCACCCACACCTTCTGACCAGCGCTGAGAATCGGACACATATACCGCTTGATATGCTTATCCGGCAAGTCGGCCCGATGTTCTGCGTAATGCAGCAGGGTAATCGTGTCTAAAGGCGCACCAAGCATCAGCACAGATCCACCCAGTTCACACAGCTTGTGCAATGGCGAACCCATGCCATACCCATACATCAATGGGTGATCGGCAGTGAGCCAGGCTGCGTTGGCACCAAGCGCCGACATCGAACAATCGGGGTGGTCGCTCCGCAGTGCGCCCGGCCAGGTGCGGAAACATTCAACCAGAATGCCGTGATCGCGCACAGCGCGCGCTGTGCGCGGATCGTAGGCTGGGCACGCTTCGTAGAACAGCGCCCGCATAGCTTCGGGCCAATCGTCCATATCGGTCGGCGCTTCTTGCCAACCAACATACATCATCAGCGTTCCTGCGGGCGTAAGCACATCCAGTAGGGCTTGAATGATTGTGTTAGGCCCGCCGATCACCGCGCCAACTGCACGAACCGAGCTATGCACCATAAGGGTTTGGCCAGCGGAAATACCTAGCCGCTCGAGATCACGCACCAGTTGCCCTTGCGTGATCCACTCCGGTGTATCAGCCATGATCGCTCCTGTAACAACTACTCCTCGATTGTTTATAGCATCCCTACCAGGATAGTAAAATAAGCGGGGGTTTTTCGGGGGCTGCGCCCCAAGCCCCCGCTTTGCGCTGACGCGCGTTTAGAAATCATGTAGGGGTGCTCTAGTCAGTATGTCTGGACGTGGCCGCAGCCGTTCAGCTACGCTAGCAGATCAGGCCTCTTTTCGCGGCTGGCCCATGCCCAATCGGCTGATCGCCGATCCAACGCTCGTCGATCGGCTCGCTGGCCAGCTGGTAGCGCGTGTCGGTCGACAGCCGGATAGTGTTCGAGCCATTATCCAGGCTGGTATGAACGGTGAACATGCTAAACACGAGCACATCGCCAGCGCGGAAATCGGCGGTCAGCCAGCGCCCGCCGAGATTCTTGCGCAGCTTGACCGCATCCTTCGAAAGCCGCCCGTTGCTGGCGATATTGCCGCCACCACCCATCGCTGTGTAATCATCGCCGCGCCGGTTGCTACAGAAACTATCGACATCTTTCTTGCCATAGTTTTCGTTCAACCGTTCGTGCGTATGCGAACGCTCGAGAATCAGCAGGCCGCCAGTCGAAAGCGGGATATCACCGATCGGCGTCCAGGCGGTGTATACCTTCGGCGTGCCGCGGCCCATGTAAACAATATCCATGTGCGGGTCGGTGCCGCTACCGGGGGCGACCGCGCGCACCCATGTAAAGTCGAAATGGCGCACCTCGCCAGCCAGCAATTGGCTGAAGAAGCCGAGCATGCGCGGGCCATACACCACATCCATCAGCGCGGGATTATCGTCGGCCAGCTCGGGCATAAACGTGCAATCGGCCTGGGGGTTGGCGATAGCGTCCATCAGCGGTTGGCGCGAATCGATGTAGCCCGCTGCGGCCAGCCGCTCGACGCACACGCGGCGCGCCGCCAACACATTGGCGCGGTCGAGCAGGCCAGGCAGAAACAGGTAGCCGTCGGCGCTCATCTTGGCCTGAAGCGCGGCGGGATCGCCGAGCAGATCGATCGAGCTTTCGAGCACACCAAAAGCTGCGGGCGAGGTGTCGATGGCGCGCCGGGTTGCAGAAAGCATAGGAGCCTCCTTCATAGTTACATCTAGCTATGGCAAAGTATACCCTAAGCGAATCAGGGGCCAGGGATTAGGGGCCGGATCGCGCTTCGACACGGTATGTTGTAGCGAATATCATCCGTTTTTAGTCGGTATCGAACACTTCAGATACTGCCACAGTGAACCCTTCAAGCGTGGCCGAGGATGCCAGTTCGCCCCGCAGGAACACACCGTGCTCGGTGTATGCCTTATCCTGAAGCACCAGCACCGTGATTGTTTGGTTCAGCGGATTGACAATCCAATACTCCGGCACGCCGCCATCCGCATAATCGCCGCGCTTCTGCACCAAATCGCGCTCCACTTTGTCGGGGCTAACAACCTCCAACACCAGATCGGCCCCAAGCCAAAAGCGGTTCTGGCGGCGCGGATCGTCTGCCGAGCGCACCAGCAGCAGATCCGGCTCTCGGAAGCGCCGTGACTCGATTCGGAGGCGGAGTGGTGAGAACAGCACTTTGCCATTCAGCGGACGAAGGTAATCACGAAAAAGTTGAAAAAGAAAGGCTAGCACTGATTGATGCTGGTCGGTTGGCATTGGCAGTACCTCGATGTAGCCGTCGGTATACTCAATCAGGCGGTTGGAAAAGTCAGTCACCCACAGATATTGTTCTTCGCTCCAATGGCCCTGTAGTGGCAGCAACTCAAGCAGGAAATCATCAACCTGCGCTTGTGTGGTTTGCTCAACCAATGTGGTTTGTGTGGACATGCTACAGCCCTCCAGGTATTGGCCGGTTCGGTGCCCTTGCAGTATAGCGCCGGGCCGCGCCGCTCGCAAACCTTCTGCTTGCCGCCGCCTGCGTAAGGTGAGTTCTGAATGGAAAAGCTTTGTTTGTTTCGTTGTTTGGTGCTTTGCACCAAACAACGAAACAATGATTAGGTATTTCCTTGACCGCCGCAGGCGTAATGCAAGCTCTTGGGCAACTGCGTAGGTTCTGCCAACTCGGCACTACTTTCCAGCCAACACGCGCTCGATCGCGGCCACTACGTCATCGCCGAGCACGAGATCGGCGGCGGCCACGTTGTCGTCGATCTGGCCCGGCTTGGTCGCGCCGATGATCGCGCAGCTGACGCCCTTTTGACGCAGCGTCCAAGCCAGCGCTAGCTGCGCCCTCGTCGCCCCCAGTTCGTCGGCGATCGGCTTTAGGGCGCGGACTTTAGCCGTGTTGGCCTCGGTCATGTAGCGCTCCTTGGCCCAACCCTCGCGGGCGAAGCGCGAATCCTCGGGCAGGCCGTCGTCGTACTTGCCGGTCAGCATTCCCTGGGCCAACGGCGACCAGACCACCAGGCCGATACCACGCGGCTGGGTGATTGGTAGAATCTCGCCCTCGACCCGCTCACGCCAGAGCATGGAATACTGCGGCTGCTCAGTCACGGGCGCGTACAGGTTGCGCTTGTCGGCGATCGCGGTCGCCTCGGCGATCTGCTCGCCACCCCACTCCGAGGTGCCCCAGTACAGGATCTTGCCCTGATGGACGAGATCGTCCATGGCCCGCACGGTTTCCTCGATCGGCGTCTCGGGGTCGGGCCGGTGGCAAAAGTAGATGTCCAGGTAGTCGCTGCCGATTCGCTTCAAGCTTTTCTCCACGCTTTCGAAGATGTGCTTGCGCGAAAGCCCCTGGTCGTTCACCTCATCCGACATGGGCCAGAAGACCTTACTGGAGATCACCAGCGTGTGGCGCGGGTAGTCCTTCAGCACTGCGCCCATTTGCTTCTCGGATTCGCCCTTGCCATAGATATCGGCGATATCGAAAAAGTTGATGCCCTGCTCGTAGGCTCGGCGCACCGTGGCCTGCGCAGCATCCTCGGCGATTTTACCCTCCCCGTAGTTGATCCAGCCGCCTAGCGCCACCGCGCTGATCCGCATCCCCGCATTGCCAAGCCGTCGGTATTGCACAAGAAACTCCTATCATTAACCACGAAGACACGATGGCGCGAAGCTTTATCTAGCAATTTTTCCAGATGATAACGGGGAGGAGAGAGTTTTTTGGGGCTGCGCCCCAGATCCCCGCTTTGCGCTAACGCGCGTTATCTCTCGAGAGTGCCGCCGAATGACGTTTGCTCTTCGCGCCATCGTGGCTTCGTGGCAAGAATCAACCCGTGACTTCCGCCAACGCCAGTGCGCCCAGCAAGCCGGCGCGGTCGCCAAGCCCCGGCGACACGATGTAGTGCGCTACTTCGTCGAACTGGGGCATGCGAATGTAGCCGCGCAACGCCTGCTTGAGTTCGGCCCGCACCAGCGGCAGCATATGCGGCTGCATCACGCCGCCGCCCAGGATGATGCGCTCAGGCGAGATGATCAGCGCGAGGTTGGCGCAGGCCAGCGCCAGGTAGCGCGCCTCCAGAACCCAGGCCGCGTGCTCGGCTGGCAGGGTTTCGCCACGTTGGCCCCAGCGGCCCAGCAGCGCCGGGCCAGCCGCAAGGCCTTCGAGGCAATCGCCGTGGAACGGGCACGCGCCGGTGTAGGGGTCGGCGGTGCGGTCGTGCGGGATCAGCATGTGGCCGATCTCGGGATGCAGCAGGCCGTGCAGCAGCCTGCCGCCCACCATCACGCCGCCGCCGATGCCGGTGCCAACCGTGATGTACACAAAGGTATTCACGTCCTGCGCTGCGCCCCAGCGATACTCGCCCAACGCCGCTGCGTTCACGTCGGTATCAAACCCCACTGGTACGTCCAGCTCGCGCGCAAACACGCCGGCCACTTCGGTGTTAGCCCAACCAGGCTTGGGCGTGGTCGTGATCCAGCCGTAGGTTGGCGAGCCGCGATGCAGATCGACCGGGCCGAACGAGCCAATGCCCAACGCCGCGAGTTCTGGATACCGACGGAAGAATGCCAGCGCCAGGCCCAACGTCTCGGCGGGCGTAGTGGTAGGAATACGGACAGTTTCGTGGAGATACTCGGGGCCGCTGCCGACCGCGCAGACCCACTTGGTGCCGCCGGCCTCGATTGCGCCGTAGAGTGGCATGTGTGTAACCTCGTTGCATGTTGCGTGTTGCGTTCTGGGGAGTATTATATGCGATGTCCAGCACGCGGATGCGCCCACCCAAGGAGCCTGGCATGCCCAACATTGCCGCCTTTCCCAAATGCTACATGGACGAGCTGTGCGTCACGCGCACGCTGACGCTGTTCGACTGGATCGAGCAGGCCGCCACCCTTGGTGTGGCGGGCCTGGAGCTGTACCCCGGCTTCTTCGCCTCGTTCGAGCCAGCCTATATGGAACAGGTGCGCACGGCATTGCAGCGGCACAACCTGCTGATGCCTATGCTGTGCGCCTCGCCCGATTTCACCCAGCCCGACCCGCAGGCCCGCGCCGCCGAAATTGCCCGCATGCTTCAGATGATCGAACTGGTGGCCTTCTTTGATGCTCCCGGCAGGCGTACATGCCGCGTGCTGTCCGGCCAGCGCCGCCCCGGCCTGAGCGAGGATCAGGGCACAACGATGGTGGCGGAATGCATCACGGCGCTGCTGCCCCACGCCGAGGCGCGCGGCGTCACGCTGGCACTGGAGAACCACTACAAGGACAACTACTGGATCTACCCCGAGTTCGCCCAGCAGCTGCCGGTGTTTTTGAAGCTGCTCGAGGCCGTGCCATCACAATGGCTTGGCGTCAACTACGATCCATCCAACGCGCTGCTGGCTGGCGACGATCCGCTCGCAGTGCTGGAAGCTGTCAAGCCCCGGCTGGTTAGCATGCACGCCAGCGACCGGCGGCTGCGCCCCGGTGCGAGTCTAGCCGATCTGCGCGCGCAGGAGAACAGCTTGGGCTACGCCAGCATACTGGAGCACGGCGAGATCGGCACTGGCATGATCGACTACGTGGCAATTATGCATACGCTACACGAAATCGGCTTCGACGGCTGGATTTCGATCGAGGACGGCGTGAACGGGCTGGAGGAGCTGCGCCGGTCGGTGGCGTTTCTACGCGGGGTTTTGTAAATCCTTGTGGTAAACTGATGTGGACAAGGAGGAGTATGTATGACAAAAGTCGCTATTTTACCTGTAACGACCGACCAAGGTAGCAGGTCATATCACGCAATTGCAGGTATCAAGCAATCTGCGGGCGCTACTGCTGGTGCAGCGGCGGAGAAATCTACGGACGAACACCAATTGGCCGTGCCACAGTAGCACGTTTGCGCATGAATCACGCTGCTCAACAGAAAGCACGGCGGCAATGGATGCGCCTTGGGCTTTTTCCATGACGGCTCCCAGGGCTAAAGCTTGCGGGGTTTACGCCCTAGCACACCAAACCTCCCGATGAGCAATATACTCCTCGGGAGGTTTTTAGATAGCTGTCAAGAGTCTATTGGCGTTGGCGCGCGCTCGTCGAGCAGCCCCGCGCTGCGCAGATCGTCCCACAGCGCGGCAGGGATGGGATGGCGGAACATGGCCAGGTTCTCCTCCAATTCGCCGATCGAGCGCGCCCCCGAAAGCACCGACACCACTGCGCTGTGGCCAAGTGGGAACTGAAGCGCGGCGGCTTTGAGCGGCACCTCGTGCTCCTGGCAGACTGCGTCGATCTTGCGGGCCTTCTTGACCCAAGCCTGGTCGGCGGGCGCGTAGTTAAAGGTGGCCGTTGCGGCGTAGGGGTTGGCCAGAATGCCACTATTGAACGGCCCGCCAATGTAGATCGCGATGCCCTGACGCACGGCCTCGGGCAGCAGGTCGTCCAGCGCACTCTGGTCGAGCAGCGTATAGCGGCCCGCCAACAGAAAGCAGTCGAACTCGCCATGGTGAGCTAGCCAGGTCAGCTTGTCGCTAAAGTTCATGCCCGCGCCAATCGCCCGCACGACGCCCTGATTGCGCAGTTCGCGCAACGCACGGTACGCGCCGTCGATCGCCGCCTCCATGTAATCCTCGGGATCGTGGATTAGCTCGATGTCGATGCGGTCGAGGCCGCTGCGGGCCAGGCTTTGCTCGAACAGCCGCAGCGTGCCGTCATAGCTATAATCGCGCCCCTCTACAACGCCGTCGACAATCACATGGCCAAGCTTATCCGACAGCACAAAGCTGTCGCGCGGCAGCTCGCGCAGCACCACGCCGGCGCGGGTTTCGGCCAGGCCTGCGCCGTACAAGGGCGACGTATCAAAAAAGCGAACGTCGAGATCGTAGGCCCGCTGCACCGTGGCCAGCGCGGCTTCGTCGGCCACTGGCTCGTACATCAGGCCGAGCGCGGCTGTGCCGAGGCCGAATTGCGTTACGTCTAGCCCGGTGCGGCCAAGCGGCACCTGTTGGGTTGGGTCTGTCATGAATCGGCTCCTCACTAGAAGAATGTGGAGCAATCATACCATTTGCGTTACGAGTAATGAGTAAACAGGTTTGATTTCGCCTGCGGCGGGCAAGGAAATATCGAATAATTGTTTCGTTGTTTGGTGCGTTGCACCAAACAACGAAACAAGGCAAAAATATCTGTTGGTGTGACGACGGTAATCATCGAGTGTGACGTAAACTTTTGCGCCGCCACGACGGCCACCGGATGAATCCGGCGTCTGCTACGCCAAAATGTGCTGAAGCGCGTTC
>JACMIM010000291.1 GCA_014381165.1 Roseiflexaceae bacterium | reverse complement strand
TTGCTATTGACGACAAACAAAAGGCTCCGGGTGGGCGTGATACAATACCGCTTACATAAAGCTCTCTTAATGGAAATGATATCTTTTTTGTTTCTTTTTTTGGTGCTTGCACAAAAAAACGAAACAATCATCAATTATTTTCTTTCTAAGAATCTCATATTCAATGTCTCCTTGGTCGCTCTATTAGAATCTTCACGGTAGATATGCGGAAGGATATCACGATGACAGCAGTAGCTGAAGAGCAGACACTGCGGCTGATCTGGCCGAAGCAGGGTATCGACATCGATCTGGATGGTCTCCAGGGCCTATGGTCGGAGCAGCAGTACCTCAGACTCAGTGGGCAAACCAACAACTATCTTGAATTTACCGACGGTGTGATCGAGGCGCTTCCCATGCCAACACGCTACCATCAAGCGATTATCGCGTTTCTGTATGAGCTGATTGTCGCGCTTGTTCGCCCGCGTGGTGGCAAAGTGTTCTTCTCGCCGCTGCGCCTGCAAATTCGTCCTGGTAAATATCGTGAGCCTGACCTGCTGGTGCTGCTCGACGCGCGCGACCCACGCAACCAGAATGCCTTTTGGCTGGGGGCCGATCTAGTGATGGAGGTGGTCAGCGCCGACAATCCCGAGCGCGATTTGGTCACGAAACGCGCTGACTACGCCGAGGCTGGTATTCCTGAGTACTGGATCGTCAACCCGATCGACCAGCGCGCCACCGTGCTCACCCTGATCGATGGTGCCTACCAGGAACACGGCAGCTTCGGGCGTGGCGAGCAGGCCAGCTCGCGGCTGATCAGTGGCCTTAGCATCGATGTTGACCAAATATTCGACGCCGAGTAGCGCGGCGAGCTACTGCGCCAGGTCGACGCGCTCGGTGCCGGAGCTGTAGGCGATCCGAAAATTCTGCTGAAGCAGCGTCTCTACCACCGTGATGCCCAATGGTTCGACTTCATAGTAGTAGCCGACCCGCCCGCTTTCGTCGGGCGGCATCGCGCAGGCTGCGCTCCGAGCGCCGCACCTGGTGTGAACCGGCAGCAGCAGTACAATCAGTACAATGACGGCGAAGACAACTGGCAGCATTCGACGCATGGTCGTCCCTGTTTGTTTGATAGAAATAATCGACGCTGCGCGGCCTGTACGCTGCCGCGGTGACCATCACGGTCAGGACTTTCGCTTGCTACCGAAGTTTACGCTTTTCTTAGCAGTTTTTTGCGCCACCGCGCAAAAAACTGCTAAGAAAAAAATTCCTTGCCCGCCGCAGGCGAAAAAGACGCTTTAAGCGAAAGTCCTGATGGTTATACATGCCCCGCATACGGCAGGATGACCCGAAACAGGCTGCCTTGGCCCTCGCGGCTCTCGACTTCGATCTGTCCGCCGTGCTGCGTGACGATATGCGCACTAATCGAGAGCCCTAGCCCGGTGCCATTGGGTTTGTTGGTAAAAAACGGCTCGAACAGCCGTGCGCGCACCGCCTCGGGAATGCCAATGCCGGTGTCGCGCACCTCGATCAGCGCGACATTGGCCCCAGCCAGCGAGCGAACGGTCAGGGTGCCGCCGTCGGGCATTGCATCAATCGCATTCAGCATAAGGTTGAGAAACACCTGGCGCAGCTGATCGGGGTTGCATGTCACCTCCGGCAGGTCGGTGGCCGGCGTGAAAATAAGTTGGATCGACGAATACCGCATGTTGAGAACGGCCAGCTCAAGCGTCGCTTCGAGCGCCTGGTTAAGCTGATACGGTACCATCTCGCCGCGTGATGGCCGATAGAAATCGCGCATGCGCTCGATCACACGCGCAATGCGCGCAAGCTCGTCGCGCGCGATGCCCAGATACGGCGACTGGCGGGCATCGGCGGGCAGCTCTTCTTCCAACAGATGCAGCGCATTACGTGTGGCATACAGCGGGTTGTTGATCTCGTGGGCGACCGAGGCTGCCAACTGGCCGACTGCGGCAAGCCGGGCGGCCTGCATGATAGCGGCCTCGGCGCTGGAGAGGCGTGCGGTCATGGTGTGCTGCTGCGCTTCGAGGTCGAGCAGGCGGCGCGAAAGCAGCGCAGTCTCGCTGGCGCGCTGGTCGGCCCAGATCGCAGCAGCGGTGAGGTTGGCCAGCCCTTCAAGCGTGATCAACGTGCCGGGCGCAAATGGCCCTGCTGGGTCATTTGGCAGCAGTACCAATGCACCAATCGACTGGCCGTGTGCGGTCATAGGAACCGACAGACTGCCCTCGGGAAGATCGGCTTGGCCGGCCAGCCGCAACGGCGGCAGCTGTCGAAAGCCGGTGCTCGCCCGTAGGGCCAGCTGCTGGTCAGTCGGGTCGATCAGGTAGATCGCGCTGCTGCTAGCCCCCGAGGCGAGCAGCATGGCCGAATCGAGCGCCCGCTGAAGCACGGCGTCCAGGCTGCGTATGCTGAGCAGTTCCTGGCTCAACCGCAACAGTGCATTCAGGTGGGCCGTGCGCTGCTGCACCTGCCGTTCGAGTTCGTCGGCGGCGTGTTTGCGCGCGCTGATGTCGCGGATGACGGCGATCACATGCAGCCCATCTGGCGTTTGCAATGGGCTGAGGCTGATCTCAACCGGGAAAATCTGGCCATTGCTCCGGCGGGCCATCAGATCGAGACCAACCCCCATTGGCCGCGTGTGCGGTGCCGCAGCATAGCTGGCCCGATGCTGCGCGTGCCGCTGATGCAATTGATCGGGCAGCAGCAGTTCCATTGGCTGGTGCAGCAGTGCCGCGCGCCCAAAGCCGAACATCAGCTCGGCCTGACGGTTGAGCAGGGCAATTCTGCCTTCGGCATCGACAATCAGCATGGCGTCGGGCGCAGCTTCGAGTAGCGCCTGGAACGGCGCAAGGGTTTGATTCGTGTTCATCACTCGCCAATCGGCGAAAACAGGTAGCCCTTGCCGCGCACATTCAGTAGGTAGCGCGGCGTGGATGGATCTGGCTCTAGCTTCTGGCGTAAGTGGTGAATGTGCGGCTTGATCAGCTCGCCCGCCTCGGCCTCGGCGGTGTCGTAGCCCTGGGCGCAGCGCACCAGCTCGGTGTAGCTGACCATGATGCCTGCTCGCTCGGCCAGGCACAGCAGCACGCGAAACTCGGTGGGTGTGAGCGCCAGTGTGCGCCCTTGGAGCATCGCCTCCTGCCGCCATGTGTTGAGGCGCAGCACTCCCACGGCGATCGTCCGCCCCTCGCCATCCGCCGGCTCCTGCGGACGCGGCGAATGCCCGCGCAGCTCCTGCACCGCATCGCCAACGACACCGAGCAGCGCGCGCTGGCGCAGTTGCTGGGTGCGCGCTGCCAGCCCGGCCTGCACGCGCGCGATCACCGTTCCTGGCTCGGTCGTTTTCAGCAGGTAGTCGAAGATACCCTGATGCAACCCCTCGACCGCCGTTTCCAGCGAGCCGTGGCCGGTCAGCACAATCACCGAGATCATGGATTGATGCTGGCGGGCCGCGTCGACCACCTGCATTCCATCCATGCCTGGCATCTTCAAGTCGACCAGTAGCAGATCGAACGGCTGCTGCTCGAGCAGGGCCACCGCGTCGAAGCCATTCTCAGCAGTGGCAACCTCGTAACCGGCTCGGCGCAGCAGCGCGGAGAGCGTCAACCTGATGTTAGTTTCGTCGTCGACAACGAGAATATGGCTTGGGATAGACATAACAATGTCTCCGACCTGGTGTAGCGAGTTCTTTAGCCTATTATACTCGACACTGCCGCAGGCGGAGGGGTGTTTTTCGGGGCTGTGCCCTCAAGCCCTGCTTTGCGCTGACGCGCCTTTACAAATCATTCAGAATGCTGTATACCGCGCATCTTTGATGAACATTAGGAAATACCTAACAATTGTTTCGTTTTTGGTGCAAAGCACCAAAAACGAAACAAAAAAGATAGTTGTCATATGACAACTGACGGTTATGAGCTGTTCTCTTCCACAGCGAGTCTGTGCGCTATCATGAAGGTACGTTCCATGACCAAATGCTGGTCGTGATATGGAGTAACAGACAC
>JACMIM010000290.1 GCA_014381165.1 Roseiflexaceae bacterium | reverse complement strand
TGGCCTCGCGCTCGCTGCGCGCCACGTCGCGGCCCTGCGGGTCGAGCAGCCGCGCCACAATCCGCACCGGCGCAGGCTGCTGGGCATCGTTAACCAAATACACTGGGAGATCGACTGGGGTTTTGACCGAAAAGCGCTCGGCCTCCAGAATGGTGTAGGCGTACTGCGGGCTGAACGCCAGCCGCATGGCTTGATACGAAGCCTTTGGCACCCGCCAGTAATCCACAATCGACCACTGCACCGCCGGGTTGGGATCGTGAAACATAAACGGCACGATTCCGCCAGTAGGCCGGTACTTGCGGTGGCGCAGCCGGTCGATGTAGAAGCGGTTCAGCTCGCTCTGGTAGCGCTGCGTCTGGTCGATCAGCTCCGGCAGCGAGCGCGCGGCCCGCCAGTCGATCCAGTGGGCCAGCATGTCGCCCTGGAACTGATGCCGCTCGCCTAGGTGCTGCCAGTCGATCGTGTCGATCTCGCCGTCCATGAACTTCACGCAGCTTTCCAGGTTGGGAAAGCTCTGCGCCCCAAACTCGGTCACAAACCGTAGATTGGCTGGAAAACGCTTCGCCACGCCCTCCCACTGGCGCAGCTTGCCGTACACGGTGTACCAGCCGTGGTAGAAATGCGTGTCGGTGCCGGCCCGCACGCCCGGGATGGCATACTCGCCCGAGGATCGCACCACCGGGCGGCTGCGATCTTCCTGCTCGGCGGCGCGCTTCAGGCGCGTGTCCAGTACCTCGCGGTTCCAGTTCCAGCCCAGCGAAGTCGCATACTGGCGGGCCTTGGTGATCGCCCGCTCGTCCTTGGTGTCGGCGGTGAAGTGCGCTTCGTTGTGCATGCACCAAATCACAATCGCCGGATGGTTGTAGAGCAGCCGCACCATCTGGCGGGCCTGGCGCTCGGCTTCAGGCAGCACCGCTTGGCCATAGAGCCACTGTAGCGGGAAATCCTGCCACAGCAGCATGCCCGCCAGGTTGGCTGCCTCGTACAGGGCCGGCGTGTCGATATGCGCATGCACACGCAGTAGGTTCATGTGGCATGCCCGCGCCAACTCCAGGTCGCGCTCGCAGCGCTGGGCCGTCATGCTAGCGATACGCGTGTCGCCGGGGGCGTAGTTGTTGCCCTTGATCAGAAAGCGCACGCCATTCAAATGCGGCAGCCAGTTGCGCAGCTCAAAGCGGCGAATGCCGTAGGTCGTCTGGTGCGTGTCGGAAACCTCGCCGCCCTGGAGCAGCTCCAATCTGATCGTGTAGCAGTTTGGCTGGCCCAAATCGTGCGTCCACCACAGCTGCGGGTCGCGCACGCCAAATGTCCCGCTGTACTCGCGCAGGCCAGTCTGAAGGCCTAGCTCCTGAGTGTGAATCTGTATCGCTCCAGCAAAGTTCTTCGGCGTGATCGTCCAGCGCAAGCGCACCAACCCCGCTTGGGCTGCGTCGAATGTTGCTCGAAAGCGCACCTGGGCCTCGGCTTCGTCAAGCGAGCCGGTGTCGAGCAACAGCTGCTTGATCCGAGTTGGGCCAGTGGAAATCAATGAAACCGGCCGCCAGATACCGCCGGGATTGGTCTGCGGGTCGATACAGTCCCAGTGCGAGAAAACGCCAGTGATCAGGCGCTTGTCAGTCTTGCTGTGCTCGTCGGGGCACTCGATCTCGACAATCAGTTCGTTGTCTTCGCGCAGCAGCTCGCCGACCTCGTGCTCCTGGGGAATGAAGTAGCCCTCGTGCAGGCCGAGGTCGCGACCATTGAGCCAGGGGCGCGAGAAATAAAACACACCATCAAGCCGTAGCCAAACCCGGCGCGGCGCAGCCTGCGTGCCTGGTGAAATCCTGAACCTGCGGTCGAGCTGGAACTGCCGGCGGTAAACCATGCGGCCCACGTATTGCTCGAACAGCGGGTGCTGCTGCCAGTGCGCCGGTAGCTCCTGCTCGGCCCACGCAGCCGGGTCAGGGCTGTACACTCCTTCATGAAAGCTATCAGTCGGCCGCATGTGCCAGCGGCCATCGAGCGATTGGTAATCCATGTGGTACAGTAATCCTCAATAGGTCTACACGCGCCTCAGGGCACAGCGGGTTAGGGCGCAACTCCAAAAAAACCGCTATAGCATCCCTATTTGAGTTGTACCCATGCGCGTGAGCGCAAAGCGGGGTTTGGGGGCGCAGCCCCCGAAGACCCCACCTCCCCTTTTTACGACTCCGGCAGGGATGCTATAGCATCTTGCAAATTTGAAAGCGGTGCTATTACTTACATAACTGTAATCGTTTTGTTTGATTTCTGGTCTTGTCGACCCGTATCAAGGTCGTATAATAGTCGAGGAGTATCTTGCGCCCACAGCATACCACAACGCCGCCACGCGCAGTCGCATCGAGCATCTACTCATAAGAGCCAAACGCGGGCTATTCTACCGTATCGAGTGTACGTTAACTCGTGCCGGCAATGGCGCAACCACTACACTATGGCAGTCACTGACACTCGGCAGCGCGTGCCGCCAACCGACGCGCTCATTCGGATCACGCAGGCGATCGAGACGGCGGCCACACTCGACGAACTACTACTGCTCGCGCTTAACGAACTGACGCAGCTGTTCGATCTTGCGCGCGGTGCTGTGCTGCTTCGCAACGACGATGGCACGGGGCAGATCATCTGTGAGTTCCCGCCACATACAAGCATCCCTGCACCCATTACCATCGATGCCACGCCGCTTGGTACCGCGCTGCACAGCCGTCAGCCGCTTGAGTTCGAAGATGGCAACCTCGCCGAACTCGATAGCGCACTCAATAGCTACTTGCAACAGCGTGGCGTCGGGGCCTCACTGGTGGTACCGCTGATCGCGCAAGACACCTCGATTGGGCTGTTGCTGCTTTCTGCCGCCGAGCCGTCGCGGCACTTCCGCGCCGATGAGATCAGCTTTGCACGCCTGCTGGCCAGCCAGCTTGCCGCCGCGATTGTCGCCTTCCGTATCACCGAGCAGGCGCGCCGCCGCGGCGACGAACTAGCCACGCTCAATGAAATCGCCGCCACCGTCACCTCCACGCTCGACACCCACGAAGTCTATTCGCTGGTCGTCCAGAAGCTGAATGAGTACTTCAACGTGGATGCCGGCTCACTGCTGCTGATCAATGAGGCCAGTGGTACGCTCGACTTTGTGATGACAATCGAGGGCGGCGAGGAGCGGCTGGCGGGCCTGCGCGTGCCGCTTGGATCTGGTATCGTCGGCCATGTCGCGGCGACCGGCCAGTACGCAGTCGTGACGGATGTCAAGAACGACCCACGCTTCTACCGCGAGATCAGCGACGCAGTTGGCTACGACACCCGCTCGATCCTGTGCGTGCCAATGCTGGCGAAGGGCCGGGTGATCGGCGCGATTGAGCTGCTGAATAAGCTGAATGGCGATTTTACCGAGCGCGATGCCCGCCGACTGATCCGCATGGCTGCCTTTATCGGCGTGGCGATCGAGAACGCCCGGCTGTTTAAGCAGGTCACTGATGGCCGCGACCGGCTGCAAGCGATTCTCAACTCCACCGCCGATGGCATTCTGCTCACCGATATGAGCGGCAGACTGCTCAGCGCAAATCCAACCGCAGCCCAGCTGTTCGAGGCCGTAGAAGACGAACTGCTTGGTCAGAGCCTGGCTGAACAACAACACAAGCTCCGCGCTCGCGCCCACGAGGTTGCTTCGCGCACCTGGGACGGCCAGGACGGCGAAGCTAGCCGTACCGTCACTGAGTACGAACTAGGCGGCACGCGGCGGCGCTTCATGCGCCACTTCACCCTGCCCGTTCGTCACGACGACGGCAGCGTGTACGCCCAGTTAGAGTTGTTCCGCGATATTACGCAAGAAAAAGAGCTGGAGCAGCTGCGCGACGACTACACCGGTATGCTCGTTCACGATCTGCGCGCCCCGCTTACATCGATTATGAATGGCGTGATGATGGTCAACCGTGGCCTGGGCGGGCCGGTTACTGAGCAGCAGCGCGAACTGCTCAATATCGCGCATCAGGGCAGCCAAACCGTGCTCGACCTGATCAACAACCTGCTGGATATCGCCAAGATGGAGCAGGGGCGTATGGGGTTGGAGCTTGAACCAGTCAGCCCCTACGCGCTGATCGACCGCGCCACTGAACGACTGATGGTTTCGGCGCGCAGCCGAGCAATTGTCGTCGAGCAACGCCTGGCCCTGGGCCTGCCAACAATCGAAGCCGATCCCGACAAAGTCGTGCGCATGCTGCAAAATCTTTTGGACAACGCGCTTAAGTTCTCGCCGGCCAACGCCACCGTCACTATTGGAGTCAACGCGGTGCAGCACGGCCAGCCCGATTCCGGCCTGCCGCTACGCACCACATTACCAAGTGGCGACTGGCTGGTGTTCTGGATTCGCGATCACGGGCCTGGTATCCCCGCCGCATACCACGAGCGTATTTTCGAAAAGTTTGGCCAGGTGCGTGGGCGCAGAGCGCGTGGCACCGGCCTTGGGCTCACCTTCTGCAAGCTCGCCGCCGAGGCACACCAGGGCCGTATCTGGCTCGAAAGCCGTGAGGGCCATGGCAGCACATTTGCCTTTGCACTGCCCATCAGTACAGTAACGTAGATAGAGAGCAAACTGCTTACACTCACACTCGTGCTTTGGACTAGGGTATGCTTGGCATGTATATTGCGAATCGCGGCTTCTTCCGA
>JACMIM010000289.1 GCA_014381165.1 Roseiflexaceae bacterium | reverse complement strand
GTGGACAGTTTGGCTCACGTTGGATACAATCATCGAGGGGGTGGCCGAAGGTGCCGAGAAACGACTGCGTTGGCAAGCGCAATTCCCTCTTTCATAGCGCCCCCATCGTAAAAGGTCAGGGGGGAGTGCGCTACAGGTAAAAGGTCAGGGGTTGACAGAACACGCTGCTTGTGGCACCTTTCCGTCTATGCATGACGAGCCGTTCAACTTGCTGGGCATTTCGGATGACGATTGGGCCAACACGCCGGTCGCCGTTCGGCACGCGCTGTATAGCATACTGGAGATCGTGCAGGCGCAGAGCGCGCAGATCAAGGCGCTTCAAACGCAGGTACGTGACTTGGAGGCCAAACTTGGGCAGACCTCGCGCAACTCCTCCAAGCCACCGTCGTCTGACCCACCATCTGCCCCACCCAAACCGGCGCGCGTACCGCGCGGGCGCAAAGCAGGTGGCCAACCGGGTCATGAGGGCCATCAGCGCCCCCTCGTTCCACCCGAGCGCGTCGACGAGGTGATCGAGCTACGCCCCACCGCTTGTGACCGCTGTCAGACTGTCCTGGCTGCCGATCTCCCGCTCACGCAGACACCACGCTGCACGCAGGTGTGGGAACTGCCGCCGATTCAGCCATATATCACTGAATATTGGCAGCACACGGTCTGCTGCCCGCACTGCCACGAACCCGTCACCGCCGACTTGCCCGCCGACGCGCCCCCGGGTGCTTTCGGCTCGCGCGCAACGGCCCTGATGGCCATCCTGCGCGGGCGCTACCGGCTCAGTCTCGACGATGCCGCTGAATTCCTATCCGACGTCTGCCAGTTGCCGTTGAGCACGGCCAGCATTGTCACAAGTTGTGAGCGCGCGAGCGCGGCCTTAGCGCCGGTCGATACGGCCATTCAGGCCACGGTTCAAGCTGCTCCTCACCTCAACGCCGATGAGACGCCCTGGCCAACGGAAACGCGGCGCGGCTGGTTGTGGGTCGCCGTGAGCACGCTGGCAACATGTTTTCGCATCCACGCGAGCCGTGGCAAAGCGGGCTTGCAACAGGTGCTCGGCGATGCCTACCGGGGCATCGTCGGCTCGGATCGCTATCTGGTGTACGACCAGTTCCCCGATGGACACCGCCAAGTGTGTTGGGCGCATCTGGTGCGCAATATTGTGGGCCTGAGAGACCGCTATGGTGGCGAAACGCTGTGGGCGCAGGCCCTGCTCACGTTGACGGATGACCTCTTTCTGGTGTGGCACCTGCACAAAGACGACTGGATCGACCACGTCGCGCTCCAGCAGGCGCTCCTCCCAGTGCGGCTCGCGATGCAAGAGCGCCTTCAAGCGGGGGTGGACAGCCCACATGCAAAAATCGCCAGTTTCAGCCGCGAGGTGCTCGCGCATTGGGACGCGCTGTGGACCTTCAGCCGACTGGAAGGGATCGAGCCGACCAATAACGCAGCCGAGCGGGCGCTGCGGCACGCGGTGCTGTGGCGCAAGGGCTGTTTCGGTTCGCGTAGCGACGCCGGTTGTCGCTTTGTCGAGCGCGTGCTCAGTGTGCAGGCGACCTGTAAGCAACAGCAGCGCTCGTTCTTCGGCTTCGTGACCGAGGCCATCCAAGCCGCATGGGCAGCGACACCAACTCCAATCCTGGTCGCACCACTGGCTGTAGCCGAACCGCTGTCCACCCCCTGACCTTTTACCCACTACGAGTAGAACGTTTGTGATAGTTAAGCATCATAAGATCATATATTACGTCCAAGCGCGCACGCGATAAAGTTCTTGCTTGTTTTGATCATACAACACCAATTCAAGCTTTTTGCGAGTAGAACCCGGATCAAAGTTGCGCGATATAATCAGCCCTTCTTGTTTTTGAACAGGAACATTGATTATTACACCATCGAAGAAGACCGCTTCGATGGTTTGTGCACGATCGCGTAGAGAAGTATCATTGATTGTTATGCAAATCACATCATTATGATATGCATC
>JACMIM010000288.1 GCA_014381165.1 Roseiflexaceae bacterium | reverse complement strand
TGGCCGCCGATGCGGCTGGGGCACTGGTGGCCTGCGCGGCAGGTGCGGCCGGAGTGCCACCACAGGCTGCCAGGATCGGGACGATCAGGGCGGAAAGCATCGCGCTTGCGATGCCGCCTTTCAGGGTTGGTCGCTGCATGAGAATCGCTTCTCCTTGAAGAATTTGTACCCGCGTCACGGGCGTTTCCACAAAAACCGACATATCGTACATCAGCACCACCAACCCCGTTGCCGGTGCCAGTGCCGCCGCCTGCTATGCGCTGCCCGCTGCTGCATCGCCATTGATGCAGCGCGGGGGGACGCCAAAGTTGTTTCTTTCACACTGTCTGCGTGTTCGGCTCACTAGCACCCAATACGGACAAGTGGCCCCATGCACAGCATGTCGGAGTGTATATTCCAGGAAAGTGGCTCACGATGTGTAAAGCGTGGATCGAACAATACGCCTTTGTATACACGAAGCGCCCGCCTGCCAGCATTATTCGCTAGGCGTATACGAAGCCTGGCCCAGACACTTAGCGACTGCGGTGCCTGCCTGTGTGCTTGATACAATGCTTCGTGAAAAAGTAGGTCAAGATCATCATCGCCCTGGGTGGAACGACTGCCGGTTGGCTCGAATGAGCACACTGATTTGTCCTGAGTGATCGTCATCGATCGTGTTTGACGCATTCTTTGGGGCAATGCGATGTTAACATGCTCTTTACAAGTTGTCAAACTGATCGGTCGTCGCCGGGATGCACATGATCTACGTGAATTTCAAAGCGACGTGTTTAAAGCGACGTGTTTAATAGGTAACACACGCGCGGAGGCATTTTGGTTCAATCGAATTTTTTGTGTCGGAGCTTCGCGCCTTCGTGGTTACCTGCGGGTGTGGCGGCAGGTGGTGCGCCACCACCACGCCACGGGATGAATCCGGCGTCTGCTACGCCAAAACACGCTGAAGCGCGTTCAACCGCAGCAACGCGCTTCAGCGTGTTTTGGGTATAACAGCGGGGTTCAACCCGCATGTCGCTAGGCGGCCACACGCCAGTGCGCGGCGTGGTTGCGCGCCCGCACATTGGCGCGCTCCTGCGTGCGTGTGCGCTGCCACGCGACCGCCTGAAGCCACAGGCGCTGCCAGCCTACCGGCGTCAGCGGGCGCGTCATGCCGCAGGCCAGGGTTTCCGGCGCGGCAAGATCGACCAGTGCCGCTTGTGGAAAGCGTTCCAGCGCCGCGCCGACCTGCTGCGGCTCGATCACCGCGCTCAGCGCCACCGCTGGCAGCTCATAGCCAATCGTTTCGATCTGCGCGGCAAGCTCGGCCAGCGGCAGGCTGGCGAATTGCACAAAGAACGCTTTGCCAATGTTGGTTGGGTCGCTAGCTTCCTGGGCAATCGCCTGGCAGCGCATGGTGTTGAATCGCGTATGAACCGCGCGATAATAGCCGTTCTCACCGGTGGCATCGTGCCAGCTTGGGCTGCTGATGGTTGTCGATTGGCGGGAGCCACTGCCCAGCAGCGCCTCGGCGAACAGCCGACCCAGTTCAAGCCCGGCCTGCGGCTCGTCCGTGCGAAGCAGCACCAGCGGCGAGCTACACAGCGCAACAAAGTACGCGGCGATCACAGCGCGCGGGAATAGCGGCTGCGCCTCCTGAATACTGGCGACAATCTGATCGAGCAATTGGGGGTGTGGTGCGCCGCGTGTCTGCGGGTGTTTTAGGCGTGGATTCGTGGTGTGGGGCGACCCCAGCGGCAGCTTCACCAGGCCTACAGCGGCCACACCATCGGCATCATCGCCGCTGGTT
This sequence comes from Roseiflexaceae bacterium, assembly GCA_014381165.1. Classification (GTDB taxonomy): domain Bacteria; phylum Chloroflexota; class Chloroflexia; order Chloroflexales; family Roseiflexaceae; genus JACMIM01. The sequence goes on along the minus strand of JACMIM010000288.1, from coordinate 1,913 downwards.
TCGTGAATATGTTGGGTTATCAACTCACAGCTCCTGTGCTATCTACGCCTGCCATCGCGTCATTGCGCTAGCTTGCGTCTCTGCCGGCATCATTGCCTGCTACAGCCGTATTGTACATTGTCTAGCTGCGGCGGGCAAGGGATGTTTTTCACGCGCGTTGGGGCGTGGAATGTGGCGCCGCCATCACGGCCACCGGATGAATCCGGTGTCTGATATGCCGAAACGCGCTGAAGCGCGTTGGTGCCGTCCAACGCGCTTCAGCGCGTTTTGGGATACCAGCAGCGAGTTTCAACCCGCCTGCGGCGCGCACATTCGCAACCAACTTAGATCCCAAGGATTACTGTTTGGTCTGCAAGAATTCCGGCTGGTAGGCGTTGCTGGCTGCCAGTTACGTTCTGAACTTCGACCGTGCCCTGGCAGGAGACACCGCCTTCGACCAGTACATCGCCGGTGATTTTGAATTGGGAGCACGCGAGTAGCGAAGGGGCTTGTGCGGGAAAGCGCGCCTCGAAATCGTCGATCAGCTTGTAGTATCGGCTTTCGAGGTCGATCGTAATTGGGCCGAGTGTGCGCTCGCTGCGCTGCCGAATCAGGTAGTCCTCGCCCATCTCGAAGATGTCGGAGCGCAGCGCCAGCAGATCGTTGCAGGTCTTGACTGGCAGAAAGCGCGCCCGATCGACCAACAGCGCCTGGGCGTTCTCGAACACCTCGATCGCTGCGCCCATGGCCGTTTCGAGCTGATACACCATCGGCGAATCGGCCTGACGCGGGTCGACGGTTTTTTGGTTGCGAATCATTGGCAACTTGATTACGCCGCCGTGTTGCGCAAGCACCGACGCAAGCGCACTCAGGTTGATCCAGATATTATTAGTATTGAAATAGCGATGCCGGGTTATATCCTGGAAGGCAGCTATGTCTTGGGCTGGGCACTGCGCCACCTCGCGCAGGATAAGCCGGTTGTCGGCGATGCGCCGCGCCAAGTGGCCGCCCTTTTTGTCGGCCTCGCTGCGCGCCGCCACTTCCATGAGAAATGGAACGTTTTGGCTGGCGACAAAGCCCAGAATGGCCGGGTCGAGTGTCGCGCCAAGGTTGTCGGCATTTGAGACGAACAGATAGCTGTAGCCAGCGTCGATTAGGCCGCGCAGCAGCCCCGATGTCTGCAAGGCGACGTAGAGATCGCCATGGCCAGGTGGGCACCATTCCAGCTCTTTGTCGCGCCAACTGACCGGGCGCAGTCCCTCGCGCTGAATTTTCGGCACTTTGTTTTGAAGCATGGTTGGCGGCACCGCTTGGCTGCGAATCTCGCCATACTGGTCGAGCACGGCCTGCGTGTCTTCATCGGTGCTGAAGCTGTTCATCAGCAGGAGCGGGATGGCCGTACCAGTGCTGGCGCGGGCGTACAACACCTGCCGGATGATAATATCCAGAAACGACAGGCCATCACGCACTGGCAGCAGCGATTTGGCCCGCTCCAAACCCATGCTGGTGCCCAGGCCACCATTCAATTTGAGCATGACGGCGCGGCTTAATGCGGCGAGGCCTGCCTCGGCATAGTTGGCAAGATCGTGCTGCGCCAGCACCGTATCGACTGGCGTAATCTCGTGCTCGCCGATCATCCCCGACACGCCGGCGGCGAGTGTCTCATAGTAGAAGCGAAAGGTATCGATCGCCAGCTCGGCCAGGCCCGCGCGGCGCATCTTCTCGGCAAATGGGGCAAAATCGGCGCTCGAAGTGGGTGTCATGGTGCTGCCTCATGTGTAGTTCTATTTGGTCGTAGTAGCCTGAGTATAACATGCGCCACGAGACCGCCCAATGCCCCGGCGCTGAAGCACCGGGCTATTTGGTGGTGCAGCCACCATGGTGCAGCGGAGTTGATTAGTTGGTCACATATCAAGCCCGCCCGACCCGGCGCT
>JACMIM010000287.1 GCA_014381165.1 Roseiflexaceae bacterium | reverse complement strand
GGGGGCGCCCCAACGCGGGCTTTCGCCGACGGGGGGGCGCGGGGGGGAAAACCCCCCCCGCCCCCGGTCTCCGCGGGCGGGTTTGAACCCCGCCCCTACGGCATGGCCTGTGGATCGGTGGTTGGGCCAAGGACACGCGGCACACCATCCTGCCAGTCGATTCGATCGATATACATGAAACGCCGGTCGCCACGCAGGCCGTTGGAATTAACCTCCCAGGCGTGGTAGACAATCCAAGTCTGCTCGCCAACCTGCACGACCGATTGGTGGCCCGGCCCCACCACCAGCGGCTTCTGATCCATGCGGCTCTTTAGAATTGGGTTCTCTGGCGCGTCCTCGCACGGGCCGGTGGCGCTCTCGCAGTTCGCGTAGCCGACGGCGTACTTCGGGCCGGCGTAGTCGTTCGCTGAGAAAAACAGGTAGTAGCGATCCTCGTGCTTGACCATGGTCGGCGCTTCGACCAGGTTGCCCTCCCAAACTGCGTCGTTACGCACCAGCTGAGTCGGCTCGCCAACCAGGCTCAGGCCGTCCGGCGCGAGCTGTTGGACATAGATGTAGGTGGGTTTGCCGCAGCAGTTGCCGTCGTTCTTCCAGTACAGGTAGTGCGTGTCGCCATCGCTAAACGGGCTGGCGTCGATCGAGCCGCCCTGATCGGCCTGGCAGATCAGCGGCCCGTCGTTCTCGTCCTTGAACCGTCCACCCGGATCGGCGCTGACGGCGATGCCGATGCACTGCCGGTCGGAGGCTTTGTCGCGCGCGGTATAGTACATGATGAATTGGTCGCCAAATTGCGCAACCTCCGGTGCCCAAACCAGGCTGCCGCCTAGCTGCGCCCATGTTGGCAGCGCTGGCAGCGCATCTTGCAGCATCGTCCAGTTTACGAGGTCGGTCGATTTGGCGGCCTGAATGTTCTTGCCGATCGCGTTGGTGGCATAGGCGTAATACGTATCGCCCACCTTGAGCACGCCTGGGTCGGCGAAATCGGCCCGCAGCACCGGATTCTGAAACATGCCTTCAGTCATCGCTGGCAGCGCAGTCGCTGGGGCTGTGGTTGCCGCGATTGGTGCGTCGGTCGCCGCTGGCCCTGCGGGCGGCGCGCCTGCTGTGGTCGTGCCGCAGCCCGCCAGCAGGGCCAGCACGCATGCGGCCAGGGCATGCCGATATGAATGCACGAGCATTGGTGTTCTCCACTACTGCCCAGCCAGGCCGCTGGTGGCCACACTCTGCACAATATAGCGCTGCATGATCAGGTACAGCAGCAGCACTGGCACCGCCGCGATCACCGCCCCGGCCATCATCTGGCCGTACTCCGAGGTGTAAGCACCTTGCAGCGTGCGCAGGCCGGGCGGCAGGGTCTGGAGGGCGCGATCCTTGAGGATGAGCAGCGGCCACAGGAAATCGTTCCAGCTGCCCAGAAACGTAATAATCGCCAGTGTCGCCAGTGCGGGCCGCGCGAGCGGCAGCGCCACTTGCGTGAAGATCTGCAGTTGCGAGGCACCATCGATCGCGGCGGCCTCCTCCAGATCGCGCGGCACGGACTCAAAGAACTGGCGCAAAAAGAACACGCCAAACACGCCGGCCAGGCCAGGAATGATCACGCCGCCGTAGTTGTTCAGCAGCCCGAGCCGGTTGATGGTCAGGAAGTTTGGCACCAGGAACATAATGCCCGGCATGAACAGGGTTGCCAGCAGCAGCGCGAACAGCGTGTTACGTCCGCGAAACTGCATGCGGGCGTAGGCGTAGGCCGCCAGCGCATCGACGATCAGAATCAGCACAGTAACAATAATCCCGATCGCCAGGCTGTTGAAGAACCAGCGCAGAATCGGCGTGGTCGGATTATTGAGTAGCGTCGCGTAGTTCTGAAGCGTGAGCGTCTCGGGAATCCAGACAATATCTTTTGCGAACCACTGCGACTTGGGTTTGAGCGAGGTCGAAAGCATCCACAGCATGGGCAGCAGAAAGAGCAGCGCAAAGAAGACCAGCACGCCATAAGATGCAATTCGACGAATCAGCTGCTGGCCACGGTAGCCCAGCCCCGACGAGCGCGCAAGAGGTGCCATAACCGCCTCCTTAATCTCGCTTGCCTAGAAAGCGGAAGTTCAGGTATGAGATCGCTATCATGATCGACGCGACGATTACCGACATGGAGGCCGCGTCGCCAAGGCGGTTGCGCACAAAACCTTCGGTGTAGATACGCACCATCACCGGCTCGGTCGCACCGCCGCCGGTGGCCTGGGCTGGCCCGCCACCAGTCATAATAAATGGCTGGATGAACAGATTGAACGACGCAATGATCGAGGTAGTGACCACAAACACAATCACCGGGCGCAGCTGCGGCAGCGTAATTCGAAACAGCGACTGCAGGCCGACCGCACCATCGAGCGACGCCGCCTCGTAGATATAGACCGGAATATCTTGCAGCGCGGCCAGAAAGATGATCATGTTGAAACCGATCGTCCACCAGACCGTGCAGATAACGATCGCCACCCAGGCCCAGGGCATGGTCGAGAGCCAGCGCGGCGCGCTGATGCCAAGATCGTTCAGGTAGTAGTTGAAAAGGCCGCCTTGGCTCTGGAAAATCCACCACCACAGCAGCGCAACCACCGCGCCGGATAACACCCATGGCGCAAAGTAGATCGCGCGAAAGATGTTGCGTCCCGGCAGGTTCTGATTGAGCAGCAGCGCCAGAATCATCGGCACGATCACCAGCAGCGGCACGCTGTAGATCACAAACTCAATCGTGTTACCCAGGGAACTCCAAAAGGCCTGGTACTGCGGCGTGCCCGGCGTGAAGAGGTTAACGAAATTCTGTAGCCCCACGAACTGCGTCAAATCTGGCCGCAGGTAGTTGTACTGGAGCAAACTGATGTACACGCCGTTGAAGAATGGATAGCCGATAAACAGGGCGAAAAAGAGTAGGTGCGGTAGAATAAACAGGTACGGCACCCAATTGACCCGGCGACGAGCTATCGGCATTGCTACATCGCGCCGGCTAGCAGTTGACGCCACGGCGAACCACCTTTCTTGAGCGCGGATACTACCAAGCTACCCTCACCCCCTGCCCCTCTCCCCGCTGGGAGAGGGCTAGGGTGCGGGTGCGGGAGGGGTGATTTGGTGCCCTTAACTACAAAACCCTGCTACTGAGCCGCCGGCGCGTCGCCATAGTTGGCTTTGTTCTGCTCCAGGATTTGGTCGGCACGCCCCGCCGCGTCGTCGAGCGCCAGCTTGATGTCGGTCGCGCTGCCGGACATGACTGCGCCTACAGCCTCGCTAAGTGGCGTGAAGGCATCGCCGATGCCGGGGATGGCGGGCGGGAACACCGGGTTCTCAACCGATGTGGCTAATGCGGCCTGCGGTAGCTCGGTGAATGCGGGGTCCTGGCGGGCTTTGTTGTAGGCCGGGACGTTGCCGCCCTTGGCCCATTGCGCCGAGTTCTCGATCACATATTTGATAAACATGGCCGATCCAGCGTCCTTGCAGGCGTCCGCGCCTTGGCCACGCACCGGCAGCGCTAGCAGCGGGCCACCAGCCCACACCGCCGGCTGGCTGCCGATCTGCGGCACCCCCGCGAGCTTACCGGCAAAGCCAACCGCGTCGCCGGTCATGTTGGGAATCTGCCAGCTGCCATTCCAGACCATGCCAGCGGTGCCAGCCTTGAAGGCGTTCAGGTCGGCATCTACCTCAAGGTTGGCCTCACCATACTTGGTTTGCGCGTCCTTCATCCACTGAAGTGCCTGCACGCCAGCTTCGCTGTTCCAAGTCGCCTTGGTGCCGTCCTCGCTGAACTCCGTGCCACCGTATTGGTGCAGCAGTTGCTGGAATATCTGCTGAACCGGAAAGCCGTTGGTCAACAGAAAGCCCTTGTTCTCGCCTGCGGTGATC
>JACMIM010000286.1 GCA_014381165.1 Roseiflexaceae bacterium | reverse complement strand
TTGGTCGTATTTTCTTCAACCAGGCCCAGATGTCGGCACTCCATATTCCGCAGATCGCTGTGGTGATGGGCAGCTGCACGGCCGGCGGCGCGTATGTGCCAGCCATGAGCGACGAAGTGGTGATCGTGAAAGGCACCGGCACGATCTTTCTTGGCGGCCCGCCGCTGGTCAAGGCCGCCACGGGTGAGGAAGTTTCGGCGGAGGAGCTGGGCGGGGCTGATGTGCATACCCGCCGCTCGGGCGTGGCTGATCACTTCGCCGAGAATGACCTGCACGCCCTGGCGATCACGCGCGAGATCGTGGCCAGCTTGAACCGGCGCACCACCGCGCCACAGGTGCTGGCCGCACCGGAGCCGCCGCGCTACGACGCCCGTGAAATCTACGGCATTCTGCCGCGCGACATGCGTAAAGGCTACGACGTGCGCGAGGTGATCGCGCGGATTGTCGATGGCAGCCGCCTGCACGAGTTCAAAGCGCGCTATGGCGAAACCCTGGTCTGCGGCTTTGCCCATATTCATGGCATGCCGGTCGGTATCATCGCCAACAACGGCGTGCTGTTTTCGGAAAGTGCCTTGAAGGGCGCTCACTTCATCGAGCTGTGCTGCGCCCGCCATGTACCGCTGGTGTTCTTGCAAAATATCACCGGCTTCATGGTCGGGCGCGAGTCGGAGAATGGCGGTATCGCCAAGGACGGCGCAAAGATGGTCATGGCGGTGGCGAATGCCCAGGTGCCAAAGTTCACGGTTGTGATCGGCGGCTCATTTGGCGCAGGCAACTACGCAATGTGCGGGCGCGCCTACGGCCCGCGCCAGCTCTGGACGTGGCCAAATGCACGCATTTCGGTTATGGGCGGCAGCCAGGCGGCCAGTGTGCTGCTTTCCATCCGGCGTGATGCGCTGGCCGCCAAGGGGCAGGACATGCCCGCCGACGAGCAAGAAGCCTTTATGGCTCCCACGTTGGAGAAATACGAGCGCGAGGGCCACCCGTTCTATGCCTCGGCGCGGCTGTGGGACGATGGTGTGATCGACCCCGCCGACACGCGCATGGTGCTGGCGCTTGGCCTGGCCGCTGCCGCCAATGGGCCAGTGCGTGAAACCACATACGGTGTATTTCGCATGTAGAAAAATCTATTTTTCTTTTTTTGTTGTTTGGTGCAAAGCACCAAACAACAAAACAATTATTAGCAGGACTTTCGCTCTCGCCTGCGGCGGGCATGGTTATTTCTATTGATTCTTTTGGTTTTTGGCGTGGGAACGCCAAAAACCAAAAGAAAAGAATATTTCTTCCTTGCCCGCCCCAGGCGAAAACAAGCGTGTAAGCGAAAGTCCTGATTAGTTTAGAACTTACGCAGTTGGCGGTTCCTGCCTGCGGCAGCATGGAAGATATATCTTTTTTGTTTCGGTTTTTGGCGCAGAGCGCAAAAAACCGAAACAGCTATTAGTTATTTCATTCATAATTACGATCGAACATCCATGCTCTCACGATCCCTGTATCATGTGTGCTACGTCAATACTACACAGAGAGATACTGATGCCAACAAGCACGTCATTCGCGGCCCTAAGCGGCCATGAATTCATGAATTTGACCACCTACCGCAAAAGCGGCGAAGCCATGGTCACGCCAGTCTGGTTTGCCCAAGATGGTGATACGCTGTATGTGATGACCAGCAAGGATGCCGGCAAGGTCAAGCGTATTCGCAACACGGCGCGCGTGCAAATTGGCCCCTCCGACCGGTCGGGCAAGCCGCTCGGCCCGGTTGAGCTGGCGCAGGGCCGTGTGCTTGCCGGCCAGGAAGCGAAAAAGGCCGACGAGCTGCTTTCCAAAAAATATGGCCTGATGAAAAAAATGTTCGATCTGGCTGGCTCGCTGCGCGGCGGGCGCGACTTCCTGGCGATCACGCAAGCCCCGGAAGTGCAGGAGTGAGCGACCCAGCCGTCACACTTGCTCACGATGGCCCATTCGCCATTCTCACGCTGGCCCGGCCAGAGCGCCACAACGCCTTCGACGCGGCCATGATCGCTGAATTGACTGAACATTTCCATCAGCTTGCCGCCGATGATCGCGTGCGTGTGGTCATCCTGACCGGGGCGGGCCAATCGTTCTGCGCCGGGGCTGATCTGAACTGGATGCGTGAAAGCCTGGCCTGGACACATGAGCAGAATATCGCCGACGCCGAGCGGCTGGCCGAGCTGTTCGACGCGGCCTGGAGTTTTCCAAAGCCATTGATTGGCCGTATCAACGGCGTAGCGGTGGGTGGCGGCGCTGGCCTGGTGGCCTGCTGCGATCTCGCGGTGGCGGCGGAGGGTGCGCGCTTCAGCTTTGCCGAGGTCAAGCTGGGCCTGGTGCCAGCAGTCATTGCCCAAGTAGTAGTACCGAAGATCGGCGTCAGTCACGCCAGGGCGCTGTTTGTCAGTGGCGAGCGGATCACGCCCGAGCGCGCCTTTGAAATCGGCCTGGTGCATGCAATTACCTCTAGCGACGATCTGGACGCGACTGTCAGCACGTTGGCCCGGCGCATGCTCGACTGCGCACCAGGGGCGGTGGCGGCTAGCAAGCAGATCGTGGATGCGGTCTGGACTATGGAGCGCGCCGCCGCCCGCCGCTTTGTGATCGACGCGATCGCCAACGCGCGCACTGGCCCCGAGGGTCAAGAGGGCTTGCGCGCCTTTCTCGAAAAACGCAAGCCGGCTTGGGGGCGTGGCTAGGGTTGATGTAAGGTCTAATAGAAAGATCGAATCAATGTCGTCCCATGCAACCATCGTGGAAGCGCGATATATCGCGCCCTGCGATGATCGCATTGCGTGACCGTGTCCAGCTTTTACCTGATCGCGCCGAGTATAAACCTACGACGATGTACTTCCCAAAAATTTTAATTGCAAATCGCGGCGAGATAGCCGTGCGTATCATGCGGGCCTGCCGCGAGCTGGGCGTTGCCACGGTGGCGGTCTACAGTGCCGCCGATGCACAGGCCATGCATGTACGCGCCGCCGACGAGGCCGTGCTGATCGGCCCAGCCCCCGCCGCCGAAAGCTACCTGCGCGCCGAAAAGGTGGTCGAGGCGGCGCTGCGCACTGGTGCGGCGGCCATTCACCCTGGCTACGGCTTTTTGTCCGAGCGCGCCTTCTTCGCCCGCGCCTGCCGCGAGGCTGACCTCACCTTTATCGGCCCCACGCCCGAGGCGATCGAGCTGCTTGGCTCGAAGATTGCCGCCAAGCAGCTGGCGCTAGCCGCCGATGTGCCGACCGCGCCAGCCTATCTGGGCGACGATCAGGGGCTTGATCGGCTCCAGCACGAGGCTGCCATGATAGGTTTTCCGCTGCTGATCAAGGCCAGCGCCGGTGGCGGCGGCAAGGGCATGCGCATGGTACGCGCCACGGGTGAGTTCGCCGCCGCACTGGAAAGCGCAAAACGCGAGGCGATAGCCGCCTTTGGCGATGATGCGGTGCTGCTCGAAAAGCTGATCGAGCGCCCGCGCCATGTCGAAATCCAGGTGCTGTGCGACACGCACGGCGCTGGCGTTCATCTGTTCGAGCGCGAGTGCTCGATCCAGCGCCGCCACCAGAAGATTCTTGAGGAATCGCCCTCGCCGGCGTTGACGCCTGATCTGCGCGCCGCGATGGGCGCTGCTGCCGTGCGCCTGGCGCTCAGTGCTGGCTATGTCAATGCTGGCACGGTCGAGTTCGTGGTCGATCAAGCCGGTAGTCCGTACTTTCTGGAGATGAACACGCGCCTGCAAGTCGAACATGCAGTCACCGAGCTGGTAACAGGACTCGACCTGGTGCAATTGCAAATTGCGATTGCCGCTGGCGAGCCGCTGCCATTCCTGCAAGGCCAGCTGCGCCAGCAAGGCCATGCGCTCGAGGCACGCATTTATGCCGAGGATTCGCTGCGCTTTCTGCCGTCAATTGGCACGGTGAAGGTCTTTGCGCCGCCGCATGGGCTGGGCATTCGCAACGATGCCGGCATCGAGAGTGGCGACGAGGTGACGGTTAATTACGATCCGCTGCTGGCCAAGCTGATCGTGCATGCGAACGACCGAGCGGCGGCGATCGAGCGGCTGCGCACCGCGCTGGAGCAGTA
>JACMIM010000285.1 GCA_014381165.1 Roseiflexaceae bacterium | reverse complement strand
GCTGGCGTCCAGAAACACGTTCTTGCCGGTCTTGAGATCGCTTAGGCTCTGGTGGACATGCATGCCACTACCAGCCACCCCGGCGATCGGCTTGGGCATGAATGCAGCATACAGATTGTGCAGCTGCGCAACCGCCTTGCAAGCCATTCGGAATGTCACCGCGTGATCGGCGCTGCGCAGCGCTGGGCCGTAGCGAAAGTCGATCTCGTGCTGGCCAATCGCAACCTCATGATGCATGGCCTCGACCTCGATGCCGAACGCGGTCAGCACTTGCACCAGCTGGCGGCGAATATCCGAGGCCAGGTCTGGCGAAACATCGAAGTAGCCAGCAGCGTCGTGCGGGTCGACAGTCGGGCGGCCATCCGCGCCATTGCGAAACAGAAAGAATTCTAGCTCGGGGCCAACGTTATAGCCATAGCCCAGCTGGGCGGCCTCGTCGAGCGCCAGGCGCAGGATATAGCGCGGGTCGCCAGCGAAGGGCTTGTTGTCGGGCGTGAACACATCGCAAATCATGCGCGCCGTGATGTACGTTTTGTCCCACGGGATGACCGCAAAGGTGTCCAGATCGGGTACCAGAAACATATCGCTTTCAGCCACGCGCGCAAAGCCCTCGATCGAACTACCATCGAACCACACACCATGGTCAAGGCAATCGCCAAGCTGCGCGAGCGGAATCGTGACATTTTTGACCATGCCGGTGATATCCGAGAATTGCAAGTTGATAAACTCGACCTGCTCGGCCTCGGCGCGCTGAAGAATCGTTTGTGCGGTTGGTGGCATATTTTTGAACAGAGAACAAAGAACAAAGAACAGAGAACAAAGAACCGAGAACCGAGAACAAAGAACCGAGAACAAAGAACACAGAACACAGAGTAAAGCTATACAGTTATCAAACGAATCGAGCGGAGACGGTTTGGTAGTTCTTTGTTCTTTGTTCTTTGTTCTTCATACGGTTCTCTGTTCTTTGTTCTTCATCAGCTCGCTCGCTGATACAGAATCTGAAAGCTACCATTGCGCGCGGTCGTGGCACTAACCCGGTAGCGCAACTGGCCGTTTGCGTCGGTGGGCACGCGCCCAGTTTTGGTCACTGGCTCACTTGGGCGGCTGGAAACGGCGTAGATCACCGAGCCAGCCGGATCGAGCAGCTCCACGGTCAGCGTACCCTGATCGGCGCTGACGATCGTGATTACGTCAAGCTCGCCGGCCTCGCCAGTCGCAAGCACACGGGTTTCGGCACCCTCGGCGCTCACAAAGCTGGTGCTGACATTGCCGCCCTGGGCTGGCGTATCCGCCGACGACAGCTCGCCAGAAACCAACATGCAGCCAGAAAGCGCAAGGGCGAGTAGCAGCGTCAGCGCTGGCTTGATACGGTGACAAGATGACAAGATGACGAGATGACGAAGCAACTGCCATCGCTCATGTGTAATCTTTCGTCTTTCGTCCTTCCTACCCATACGATTCTGGCCGATCATTGGCGTTATAGGTTTCCTCGATCGCGATCTGCCGCACCTTGAGCGGGTTGCGCTGCTCGACACGCAGGTTGGTCTCACAGTTTGCACAAACCACATCGGTTCCAGCGCCAATATAGCTGATCAAACCCAGGCGCTGCTTGCACACCGGGCAGGTCACGAATTCAAGCGCCATGGCGCACTCCCTATTCGGTCAGCAGCGAATCGACAAAGGCCTGTGAATCGAACATGGCCATATCAGTCATCTTCTCGCCAGTGCCGATATAGCGAATCGGCCGCTCGATATCCTGGGCGATCGCAAATGCAATGCCACCCTTGGCGCTGCCGTCCATCTTGGTAATCGCGACATCAGTCACATCGGCGGCTTGCATGAATGATTTCGCCTGGAGCACGCCGTTCTGGCCGGTGGTCGCGTCGATCACCAGCAGCACCTCGTGCGGCGCACCTTCCAGTTTGCGGCTGATGATCTGCTTGAGCTTGGTCAGCTCCTTCATCAGGTTGGTCTTGGCGTGCAGGCGGCCTGCCGTATCGATGATCAGGATATCGACCTGCTGCTCGAGCGCGGCGTCCATTGCGTCATACACCACCGCGCCAGGGTCGGCCCCCTGGCCGCGCGTGATCACCGGCACGCCCGCGCGCTGCCCCCAGGCTTCCAGCTGCTCGGTGGCGGCGGCACGAAACGTATCGGCGGCCGCCAGCATCACGCTTTTGCCATGTGTTTTGTAGCGGTGCGCAAGCTTGGCGATCAGCGTGGTCTTGCCCACGCCGTTGACGCCGGTAACGAGCACAACATACGGCTTGGCGGCGATCTGGCGCGGCGCGGCGTGTTCCTGCAACACAGCAACCATCTCGGCCCGCAGCATCTGCTTGGCATCGCGGATGCGCTTCACGCCATTGCGGTTGACCCGGTCGATCGTGCGGCTGACCAAGTATTGCGTGGTTTCTACGCCCACATCGCCCTGGATCAGCAGCGCCTCCAGATCATCCCAGAACTCTAGCGTAATCGGATCATCGGCGGCGAACAGTTGCGAGATCTGGCCAAACAGGCCGCGCCGCGATTTCTCGGTGGCCTGCTCGATCTTCTGCTCTTCCTGCTGCGCCTCTTCCTCGGTGCGCGGCGCGTCCTGACCGCGCCCGAACAAACGTCGGAACATTGCTATCCTTCACCTGCGATTTTCAATGTATCGTATGGCCATTGTACCACACGCATTCGGGCGCGCACCTGACCCCGGCGTCGAAGCGCCAAGCTAGCATGCCTGGTGGCTGGACGGTTTGTCGCTCCAGTGTGCAGCTGATGCAAAACAGGACGGGTTCGTATTCAGCCCTCTGACCGATGCAGATCTGGAGAGGTCATGTTATTTTAGCCTTACCTAAAAGTGATATGAGGAGGTACGTATGAAGACTGTTCAGCGAGAACTACGAGTTGCCTTTTCGCCGCGTGTTCAGCCACAGTGGTTTCGGCTGATCAAATGGAGTGTCCTGATTGCTACAACGGTTCGTTACCGGCAGCGCCGGTGGTTTCGGTACGCGCTTGGCACGGCGCTGACTGGCGGCCTAGCACTTCACCTATTTTACCGCTGGAAAACGCAGGGCTGGCAGCACGCCTGGGGCGGATGGTCCGACCTTCCAGCAGGGCGGCTATAACGCACTATTCGGCTGTAGCGCGCAATGCAGCACGCGTTCCTGCTGCGAGTCGCTTGCCTCGGTCGAAGTGATTGAGTATACTCAGTCACGAAACCTGTGGGCTTGATTGTCACCGCCGTGTCGAGGGGTACGTCATGCAGATCGTTCACACCGAGATACCAATGCAGCGCCCGCTGGCGAACGCTGTGGTCTCGTTCTGGTCGTACCGTGTGCCTATTCAGAGCGAGTTAAGCCTGCCACTCTCATACCGTGTTCTGCCGGACGGCTGTGTCGATCTGATCGTTCGCTATACGCACCCGCAGCGTGTCGGCGAACCGGGCCTGTGCGCGTTGTTGGTTTCAGGCGCGTTGTCCCGGTTCAAAGTTGTTGAGCTGACGCCGCATACCACACTCTGGGGCATGCAGTTTCGGCCCGGTTGGGTCGAAGCAGTGCTGGGCGTCCCGCCGCTGGCGCTGCTGCCACGCCCGCAGCCAGTTCAACACACAACAAACCGTTGCACCGAACTCGTGCAAAGGCTGCGCGCCGCCGCCACACCGCAGCAAGTCGAAATAACCTTTCACGATGGCGTGTCGCAGCTGGTCGCCGCCGCCGAGCAGCGGCGCGCGCTGGGGCTGCCACCGGCGGAGGTATCGGCGGCGCTACAGCTGTTGGATGCAAGCACCGGGCAGTTGCGCATGCGCCAGCTTGCACTTCTGATTGGTATTAGCGAGCGAACGCTGCACCGCCAGCTCTCGCGGTCGCTTGGGTTATCACCCAAATTGTTCGCCCGAATCACCCGTTTTCAACACGTTGTGGCACGGCTGCGCGAGTGCAATGGGCCGCAGCGCCTTGACCTCGCTGCACTCGCGCTGGAAAGTGGCTACACCGACCAAGCGCACATGACCCATGAGTTCCGCAACCTCTCTGGACTGACGCCACGCAGCTTTGCAGATTGAGCAATGCTGGCCGATTTCTACAAGAACGTGTGTTCCAAACCATCTACAATACGATTGGTATGCAGCTTGTAGAAAGGATTTCGCACATGGCTATTCAACCAGATACGGTTGGCATGGTCGTCCATAACATGGCCGACGCGCTGGCATTCTACCGAATCATGGGGCTTGAGATCGCCGAGGGGCAAGCGGACGAAGCACACGTTGAAGTGACGACGCCAAACGGCTACACAATCGGCTTCGATGCCGAGGCGATGGTTCGCCAGATCGACCCCGATTGGCAGGACGGCGCAGGCCAGCGCATTGCGCTCCAGTTCAAGTGCGATTCGCCCGCCGAGGTCGACGATGTGTACCAACGGCTGATGGCGGCCGGCTACACGAGCTATAAAGCGCCCTGGGACGCCTTCTGGGATCAGCGCTTTGCCCGCGTGCGCGACCCCGACGGCAATGTGGTCAGCTTCTTCGCGCCGCTCTAGTCACCAACTAGTAACCACGAAGACGCGAAGACGCGAAGGCTGAAAATATATTTCCGGCCTTCGCGTCTTCCCGTCTTCGCGGCAAGCCATTAGCCCCAGCCCAGGTCGTCGGCTTTCTTTTTGCCGCTGCCCGGCGTCTCGCTCTCGCCGCCCTCGGCTTCCTCTTCCATCATCTCGTCGACCATTTCGTCCCAGTCCTCGCCAGCATCTTCGCCCAATTCCTTGCCCAGCTTCTTGGCCCAGCGCGCGATCGAGGCTGGGTCGCTTTCGTCCAGCCCGCCAAACATGGAGGTATCGGACAGCGCGTCGATACGCGCCTCTTCCGAGCGGACGGTGGCAAAGCGCGAGATCGCACGGGTGACGTCAGGCGACTGGCAGCGTGGGCAGCTCAACCCCTGCGGATCGCGAAAGCCTGCGACCAGCTTCTGGAATTGGCCATTGCAGGCCGGGCAGTGGTATTCGTAGATTGGCATTGTTTTAACGAATCACCTCGTAAATTAGCGGTGGTGCAGCGACTGACTGATCGCCGATCGTATAGGCGGCGGCGAGCCTGGCGGCAACCGCTGTGGCGGCCTGCGCACTCGCCGCGTGAATCTGCAACAGCGGCTGGCCCTCGCTCACCCGGTCGCCAACTTTGGCGGCGATCACCAGGCCGACTGCTGGATCGATGTTGTCCTCTTTGCGCATGCGCCCGCCGCCAAGCTCGTTCACGGCCATGCCCAGCACCTCGCCATTGATCGCGGCAACCACACCCGAACGCGGCGCTGGCAGTTCCTGAATCACGGGCGCGGAGGGCAGCCGCTCAGGCTCGTCGACATAGCGCAGATCGCCGCCCTGATTGGCCACAAAACGGCGAAACTGCACCCACGCCGCGCCAGAATCTAGCGTGGTTCGCATGAGCGCCGCACCTGCTGCTGGAGTTGCGGCCTTGCCAGCCAGCACGGCCAGCTCCGCGCCCAGCGCCACGCACAGCTCGACCAGATCGGCGGGGCCGTGGCCGCGCAGCGTAGCGATCGCCTCCTTGACTTCCAGCGCATTGCCGATGTTCGCGCCAAGCGGCTGCGCCATGGTCGTAATCGCGGCGGCCACTCTGCGCCCAGCGTGCTGGCCGATCGCAACCATACGCTCAGCCAGCGCCCGCGCGTCATCCTGGGTACGCATGAACGCGCCCGCGCCGGTCTTCACATCCAGCACAATACAGTCGGCCCCCGCCGCCAGCTTTTTGCTCATCACACTGGCCGCGATCAGGGGAATCGATTCGACTGTGCCGGTGACATCACGCAGCGCATACAACCGCTTATCGGCTGGGGCCAAATCACCGCTTTGCGCCGCGATCACCAGGCCGATTTCACGCACACCAGCGCGAAACTCCGCTGAGGAAAGCTCGGTGCGAAAGCCAGGGATCGCCTCCAGCTTATCGATCGTGCCGCCACTAAAGCCCAGACCGCGCCCCGACATCTTGGCCATCGGCATGCCAGCAGCGCTGGCCAGCGGCCCGAGCACCAGGCTGGTCTTGTCGCCAATCCCACCGGTCGAGTGCTTATCGACCGTCAGCGGCGCGATATCGTGCAAGTCGAGTTGATCGCCGGAGCGGGCCATGGCCAGCGTCAGGTCACCTGTCTCGCGGTCGTCCATGCCACGAAAGAAGATCGCCATGGCCAACGCGCTCATCTGCTCGTGCGCGACCGTGCCTTGGGTATAGCCCGCGATCAGAAAATCGATCTCGGCGGTACTGAGCGCGCCACCATCGCGCTTCTTGATGATCAAATCGACTGTTCGCATGTAACGCTTTCAACCAATATACGTCGGAGGTCTACCGTAGCGCTCGGATGGCCAGCGGGAGCCGCACCAGCAGATCGCTGGCGAGCGTACCGGCGTCGCCCATATCGTCGCGCAGGATGCGTCCGGCGGCGCTGTGCAAATACACCCCGCTGATCGCAGCCTCGTAGGGCGCGAGGCCTTGCGCGAGCAGGCCGCAGATCACGCCGGCCAGCACATCGCCGGTGCCAGCGGAAGCCAGCGCCGCATTGCCGCCGTCGAGCAGCGCGCTGCGGCCATCGGGGCTAGCCACCACCGTGGTCGCACCCTTCAGCACCACAATCTGCCCCCAGGCCTTGGCCGATTGCTCGGCGGCATCGACTGGATCACCCGGCATTTCGTCGGCCTTGAGCAGTCGGCGCATCTCACCTGGGTGCGGCGTCAGGACTGCGCGACCAGCGGGCAGGTGCTCCCACCAGGTTGGAATCTCGGCCAGATGATTCAGGCCATCGGCGTCGATCACCAGTGGGGGCAGCGCGAGGCGCTGTTTGCTCTGGGCGTCGGCAGCACCACCGATGTTAAAGCCGATCTTGCCACGCTGGCGCGGCGTAATCAGGCTCAACAGCTGGGTGACAAACGCCCT
>JACMIM010000284.1 GCA_014381165.1 Roseiflexaceae bacterium | reverse complement strand
GTGACAAGATGACCAGGTGACAAGATGACCAGGTGACAAGATGACAAGATGACAAGATGACAAGATGACAAGGTGACAAGATGACCAGGTGACAAGATGACAAGGTGACAAGATGACAAGGTGACCAGGGTTGTTCGCTCTTGTTATCTTGTCGCCTTGTCGTGTTATTCGACTGGTACGGGAACCCGCCCGACCAGCCCGCGCACCACGTCGGCGGCGTTGCGGCCACGCAGGCGCGATTCGGCGTGCAAGATGATCCGATGGGCCAGGACTGGCACGGCCAGTGCCTTCAGGTCGTCTGGCGTCACGAAGCCGCGCCCACGAATGGCGGCCAATGCCTGCCCACCGCGTTGGAGCGCCAACGACGCGCGCGGCGAAGCCCCAAGTTCGATCTCCTCGTGGCCGCGTGTGGCGCGCACCAGTTCGACGATGTAGCGGCGCACCGGCACGGCGATGGTGATCGCGCGCACGGCCTGTTGGAGCGCGGTGATCTCAGCACGCGAGGCGACGGCGGCCAGCGTTTCTAGCGGGTCGTGCTGCTTGAAGCGATCGAGAATGGCAATCTCCTCGTCCAGATCGGGGTAGCCCATCGCCACCCGCAGCATAAAGCGGTCGAGCTGGGCCTCGGGCAGCGGAAACGTCCCTTCCAGTTCAACTGGGTTCTGGGTCGCCAGCACGACGAACGGGCGCGGCAATGTGCGCGTCTCGCCATCGGCGGTGACCGTGTGCTCCTGCATGGCTTCCAGCAGTGCCGACTGCGTGCGCGGCGTGGCGCGGTTGATCTCGTCGGCCAGCAGCATGTTTGTGAAGATCGGCCCGGCGCGAAACTGAAATGCCGCCGCCTGCTGGTTGAAGTAGGTCAGCCCCGTGATATCAGTTGGCAGCAGATCGGGGGTGAATTGGATGCGCTGAAAGCCGCAGTCGAGCGAACGGGCCAACGCACGCGCAAGGGTGGTCTTGCCGGTGCCCGGAACATCTTCCAGCAGCACATGGCCTTCACACAGCAGGGCCACCAGCAGCAGTTCGACCACTGCGGCCTTGCCGACAACCACCTGCGCAACCTGCGCGCCGATCTTTTCGGCCAACTCCTGAAGCTGGGCGGGGGGAACACTCAAGGCAAACTCCACTTCCGCATCAACGCTTGGGGTCATGCCGGGGCGCTTTTGTCACGAAGGCACAAAGACGCGAAGTTCTTGAAGAAAACCGGAGCGTATGTTCTACGCTTCGTACCCTCGTGTCTTCGTGATCATCGTTTGGGTGCCCGTGTTTAAGGCGCTAGTATAGCATCAATTAAGAATTCCCAGCGCACGCTGCGGGCGAACCTCGTGTTCGCCCGCAGCATGCTCACGCGCGGCGCGGTGCAGCTATCCAAAGGCGTATCGAGGGGTTGATTTGTTGCTTATGCGGGCAATCAGTATGAAGTGACGCTGCCGCTAGTTAGCGGATGCGGAGTCCAGCGAGAAGCTGCTCCAAGGCGGCGATTGTCTCGTCGAGCGCCTGGAACGGCTGATCTGAGCGAGCGATCCAGAGCACGGCCTCGTTCATGGCACCCGAAAGCAAGCGAGTCGTTGCGGTCACTGAGGCAACCTCGATAATGTGCATATCGGCCAATTCCTGAATTCCCGCTTCGAGCAAGCGCATGGCGTTTTCGGCGTCCATTTCTCGCCAGGCATCCCAGCCGATTGTTGCCGGCCCGTCGATCAGCATAATGCGCTGCACGTCCGGCTCAAGGCTCGCACGCAAAAAGGCACGGCAGCCGACGATCAGTTGATCCCAAGGGTGCTCGGTTGCCTGGCTCGCCTCTGCGACCCGTTGGGCCACATCGCGCTGAACCTCTGCAACTACTGCGTTGAACAAACCCTGCTTATTTCCAAAGTGGTGATAAAGCGCTCCGCGGGTCACACCAGCGAGCTGAAC
Source organism: Roseiflexaceae bacterium (assembly GCA_014381165.1). Taxonomy (GTDB): domain Bacteria; phylum Chloroflexota; class Chloroflexia; order Chloroflexales; family Roseiflexaceae; genus JACMIM01. Next base: position 2,592 of record JACMIM010000284.1, on the reverse strand, counting down.
GATCGCCTCGGTCGAGGTGTGAGCATAGCCATGCGCCGTGAACTGAGCGCGCGCGATGCTGATAAGCTTGCGAGTTGTCGCCGTGCGCTGCGCTGCCTTTGTCTGGGGCCGCGTTTCAGTCATAAGCTTGTCCTCAAGCACTTGACAAACATACAGTATGTATGTTACTATACATACAAACATACAGATTGTATGTATAAGCGAAAGTATACAGCTTAAGGAGGAGTTATGCAACCGACAAGTATCTACCCGGTTATCTGCACTGATAGGATTGCTGAAACAGCGGCGTTCTATGTGCAGCACTTCGGCTTCACCATAACGTTTGAGGCCGACTGGTATGTGAGTATGAGGCACAGCACAGCATCGTCCTACGAACTCGCGGTTCTCGACTACACCCATGCGAGCGTACCTGATCTGGGGCAACATGCCGTAGCCGGCTTGCTGCTGAACTTTGAGGTGGAGGATGTAGATACTGAGTATGAGCGCCTGATCAAGGGCGCGCGCCTGCCGGTGCTCCTCGACATTCGCAGCGAAGCTTGGGGCCAGCGGCACTTCATCACCGCTGATCCAAACGGTGTGCTGATCGACGTGATCACGAATATTCCACCTTCGGGGGAGTACGCCACGCAGTACACAGCTGCTGCGGAATGACATCACGGCCGATTGCTTTAGCACCTACGCAGTTGGCGGTTCCTGCCTGTAGCAGCATGGAAGCTCTATCTTTTTTGTTTCGGTTTTTGGTGCCTTGCGCTAAAAACCGAAACAATGATGCGGTATTTCCTTGCCCGCCGCAGGCCAAATGAAAGCGCTTGAGCAACTGCGTAACTCCTAGGCCGATTGCTTGTGGAGATCGGGGTGTGGCGTAACGTTTCGCGCCGCTGAAAATTCACCCTTGAAAGATGACTTCGCGCCGGCCAAAGGCGTAGATCGCCATAACCAGCAGTCCTAGTGTCAGCGAGAGTTGGGCCAGTGGCACGGCCACTGCTGCGCCGCTGTAGTCGCGCGTGACCGCCAGCGCAAAGCCGCTGAAGGCCGGCAGGAGCGGCGCGCTGGCCAGCACCTGAAGCGTGCCCAGCAGATTTCGCAGCAGCGGCCCCATGTCGCGCAGCGCCTGGCTATTGACAATGCTGCCGGAAAACGCCAGCGCGACCAGGCACAGCAGCGCCAGCCGCCAGCGTGCTGGCAGCACCATTGGCGCCAGCAGCGTGACGGCGGCGGCGACCATCAGCACGTTGAGCAGCAGTGGCAGCGAGCCAGCCAGCCAGGCGGTGATATCCATCTGGGCGATTGGGTTGAGCAGCGCGGTGATCAGCGATAGCCCACCATAGGCGGCGAACAGAACAGCCACCGCCGCACCATACAGCCCAAGCAGGTAGCCAGATCGGCCAAGCCGACGCGAAAGCACAAGGTATCCCTGTGCGCGGTCACCTAGTCCCAGCATCATCGCCGTAGTGTAAAAGGCCATTGCAAGCATCAGCAGTCCGGCCAGCGAGAAGAACGCTTCGGCGGTCATTGGTGTTGTTGATCCGCGGAATAGCAGATAGTACAGAACAATCGTTGTAATGACTTCGATCAGAATGCGGCCAGAACGGCCATACTCCAGTAAGGTAAAGGCAGCAAAGGCCCAGACGCGGGAAATTGTTGTCATAATGTCTGTTGCTGTTCTTCTTGCGGTTGGCCAAGCTCAGGCACGGCATCGCGATAGCCAGCCGATAATGTATCGGGATGGCCTGGTGGTGCAAACTGCGCATCAGTCTGAGTACGGGGATCGCTGGAATTGTCCTGCTGTTCGTCTGGCGCAGGCAGCGGGCGCACGTCTTCGCCGCCGATAGCCCGGCTGTAGAAATCTTCTAATGCCGAATGTTGCGGCACCAGCGATAGAATCTGCACCTGCGCATCGAGCAGCGTGCGCAGCAGTTGTGCTTGTGTCTGTGGCGTGTTTTGCTCGACGGAAAGCGTGCGCCCGTCGACCAGCACATGTGGCCAACTTTGCGCCAGCTGCTTCGCTAGCTCCAAGGGCATGTCGGCCAGCGTGATGCGCAGCACCCCACTGCTTGTCAACAGCGTGTCGACGCTGGCCTCGGCGACCATACGGCCCGCGAATAGCACGCCGACGCGGTCGCAAACCTGTTCGATCTCATCCAGATAATGGGTGGTCAGCAGCACCGAGCAGCCGCGCTGCCGCAGTTCGCCCAGCAGCTTCAGCATCTCGGCCTGGCCAGCTACGTCAAGGCCGCCAGTCGGCTCGTCGATCAACAGCAGTTCAGGGTCGTGTAGCAGCGCCTGGGCGATGCCGACCCGCTGCAACATGCCGCGCGAGAAGGTAGCCAGTGTGCGGTCGGCGGCCTCGCTCAACCCAACTGCGGCCAGTTCAGAATCCACCCGGCGGCGCAGATCAGCGCCACGCAGATCATCAAACGCGCCAAGAAAGCGCAGGTACTCACGCGCCGAGAAGCGCAGATGGTAGCGTAGCCGTTCTGGCAGGTAGCCGACCCGCCCGTTCACGCGGGCAAGATCGCTGGTGCCAAGCACCCGCACGCCGCCGGTATCGGGGCGCAGAAACCCCAGCAGCAGGTGCATGATCGTGGATTT
>JACMIM010000283.1 GCA_014381165.1 Roseiflexaceae bacterium | reverse complement strand
TTCCTTGCGCACCACGTCGTATGCCCAGTTGCGGAATGCGCCCTCGGTGTACTTCATGATATTGCCCTTGTGGACAATCGTTACGCTTTTGCGCCCGCTATCGAGCGCATACTGGATGGCGGCGCGCACCAGGCGCTCGGTACCCGGCTGCGAAACTGGCTTGATGCCAACGCCCACGCTGGCGATATCGTCCGCGCCAAAGCGCACCTTTTTGAACTCCTTGGGCAGCTGCTGCTGGATGAAGTTCAAAATATTCAGCGCGGCCTCGCTGCCAGCCTGAAAGTCGATCCCGGCGTAGATATCCTCGGTGTTCTCGCGGAAGATCACCATGTCGACCTTCTCGGGGCGCTTGACCGGCGAGGGCACACCGGCGAAATACTGCACCGGGCGCAGGCAGACATACAGATCGAGCATTTGGCGCAACGCCACATTCAGCGAACGGATGCCGCCGCCAACCGGCGTGGTCAACGGCCCCTTGATGCCGACAAGGTATTGTGAGAAGGCATCGACGGTGGCCTGGGGTAGCCAGTCGCCGCTCTGATTAAAGGCCTTTTCACCAGCTAGCACTTCCATCCAGCTAATTTTGCGCTCGCCGCCATAGGCCTTCTCGACTGCCGCATCGAACACGCGCACCGAAGCCCGCCAGATGTCCGGGCCGGTGCCATCGCCCTCGACGAATGGCAGGATGGGATTATTCGGTACGTGTAGCTTGCCGTCGGCAATCGTAATCGTTTCGCCCGCCGGGGCTGTATAGATCACACTGCTCATTATGGTGCTCCTTTGTGCAGGGTTATCGCGGAGATAACAATTATTATAGCAGGATACCTGTTGCGTGTTGTGGCGGGCTTCGTCAACCCAGCCAGCGGCTTTAGCCACGCGGCTGCCAGTTGGGTTTGCCGCCGCCCTGCGGCTGGTGTACAATCAATGCATCCGCAAAGGAGGGCATCATGAGCATCCTCGAACAGATTATTCAGTCTCCCCGATTGCCGCAGTACCTCGTGCAGCTGCAAGATTTACTCGACGGCGAGCACCAGCGCCGCGAGGAGTTTATCGAGCATGTCACTGAGAACCAAAAGGCCGAGTTTATCAACGGGGATACTGTTGTGCATTCGCCAGTCAAACTGCGCCACGCCGAGGCATCGCTGAATCTGGCAACCATGCTGCGTGTGTATTGCTCGCAGCGAAAGCTCGGGCTTGTTGCTCACGAAAAGCTGCTGATCTCGCTTACGCGCAATGATTACGAACCAGATATTTGCTTCTTCCGCGCCGAGCGTGCCGCAGGATTTGCGCCCGACCAGATGCGCTTCCCTGCGCCAGACTTTGTGGTCGAGGTGCTTTCGCCGAGCACCGAGGCCAACGATCGCGGCGTAAAGCTCGAGGATTACGCGGCGCATGGTGTTGCCGAGTACTGGCTGATTGACCCCGTGGACGAGACATTGGAGCAGTATCTGCTTGCGCAACCTTCGGAATTTGGCATGCAGGATTCAGATGTGAGTGCCACCCCGGCTGGCTTGATCGATGATCAGGGAGCGCAATATCTTCTGAATATCAAGGCGCGCAATGGCGTGGTTACGTCGCTAGCAGTGCCGGGTTTCGAGATTCCGGTGCGCGCGATCTTCGACGCAGAGCAACAGGGCATGGCGCTGCGAGCGCTGCTGGATCGCTGACGAACAGCATTTGCTCAAGACGACCCAATAGCCCGGCGCTTCAACGCCGGAATCGTGCGCCGGGGCCGCGCCGAACGCAGCCGATAACAATTTGGTCGTTCAGCAGGGCGTGTCGTTCACCAACAATTCAGCGTTGGGGCGTACCGTAAGCGGCAGAATTATTGCCGCCGTGCTGGAAGTGCGGAACTCCTGGCTTGCTACCGTAGAGGACGCAGAGCAACCTTCTTTTCTCAATCATCTCTGCGCGTGCGGTGGATAGGCCCGGCGTTTCGCTGGAAAAGGGCAGCCGTGTACGTACCATCGTCGCCGTTTCTACAACTCCTGGAAAACCGTATTCAGCTCGAGCGTATCCCCTGGAGCGATCGTGGCTCGCGTTTGTTGATCTATCAGGATGTCCGCGCCGCCCACACGCTGTACCTGAAGCTGGCTGAACGCCTGACCGCGCTCATCCCCGGCCTTTCGGCCTACCGCGCCCGCCCGCCGTTTGCCCACGGCATCCGCCTGATCGACGGCGAGGGCCGGACTGTTCCCTTTGAAGTGACCAGTTTTCCCCATGCGCTGCTGTTCCAAACGCAGCTCGGCGAGTTCGTCATGACGTTTCAGGATCAGTCGACCCTGAGCATTGGCCTGCCGCCCGGCGTAGCCTGCGGCATTCGCTTCAGCCTGACGCCGGATCTGGCGCGGCCCGATCAGCGCGGCGGCGAGTTCAAATCGGTGCGCAACTGCGCCTATTCGACCAACGGTACGGTCATGCTCAACCAGGTCGAGAATAACGGTAATGGCTATGATGTGGCGCTGGCAGTGCAGGGCGATGCCGATACCGCGATCACGCTGCATGTTCAGCCGGGTATGGAATTGAACCGTGAAGTACTGCCGTTTCGCGCCGCCCTGCGCGCCGCCGAACAGCGCTGGCACAACTGGTTCGCAGCCGTGCCCGAGGTCGGCGAGCCGTACCGCAGCCAGTATTATTACGCCTGGTGGGTCATGGGCAACAACATCCTTTCGCCGCAGGGCTTCTTCCGGCGCGAAAGTGTGGCCCCCTCCAAAGCGCACTATGTCGGCGCGTGGCAGTGGGATAACTACTTCCACGCCCTGGCCTTTCGCTACAACGATGCGCGGTTGGCCAGCGACCAAATCCAGTTCATGCTCGATCACCAGCAACCCGATGGCATGATCCCCGACGCAGTCTATGACGAAGGCACGATCACTCAGCTGGAAATCCCGGTTAGCGCCGCCGTCACCAAGCCGCCAATTAATGCCTGGGTGGCCATGCTGGTGTACGACAAGACCGGCGACCAGCAGCTGCTGCGCGATATCTACGAGCCAATGATTCGCTGGAACTCCTGGTGGTTCGGCCTGAACGACGACGACGCCGACGGGATCGTGCAGTACTCGCACCCCTTTTCCAGCGGCTTGGACGATAGCCCACTGTGGGACGGCGGCGTGCCGGTCGAGGCGGTCGATCTGAACACCTACTTGTGCCTTCAGATGGAGTCGCTTGGCAAGATGGCACGAATTATTGGCCGCCCGCGTGAGGCCGAGATGTGGCAGAAGAAATCGATGGCGCTGGCCCACCGCATGATCGAGCATTTCTACGACGAACGGGCTGGCCTGTTCTGGTCGCAGAAAGACCACCAGCCGATCAAGGTGCTGACGCCGTTCAGCTTGTACCCGCTGTGGACTGGCCACATGCCCGAGCGGATCAGCCAGCGCCTGGTCGCTCACCTGAGCGACCGCGCGACCTTTCAGACCGCTCACCCGCTGCCGACAGTGGCCCGCAACGACCCAAACTATGACCCATTCCAGATGTGGCGCGGCCCGGTCTGGATCAACATCAACTATATTTTCGTCGAGGCATTGCAGCGCGCCGGCGCGAAAGCCAAGGCCCAGCAACTGGCCGAGCAGACTATGCGCCTGGTCATGGGCCAAAACGACATCTATGAGTATTATCACCCCGACACCGGCGAGCCGCCGCCCAAGGCTGCGCCCATGTTCGGTTGGTCGGCGGCCTGCTTTATCGATCTGGCAGTCAGGACGAGCAGGGGAGAGATATGACGAACAGAGAACAAAGAACAAAGAACAGAGAACAGAGGATCGCGTAGCTCTATCGGGTTAGTTCTTTGTTCTTTAGGAGTTACGCAGTTGCCCAAGCGCTTTCATTTCGCCTGCGGTGGGCATGGAAATAACCAATAATTGTTTCGGTTTTTGGCGCAACGCGCCAAAAACCGAAACAAAAAAGATATATCTTTCGTTCGCCAGCGGTGGGCAGGGAAATACCTCGTCATTGTTTCGTTGTTTGGTGGGTTGCACCAAACAACGAGACAAAAAAGATGGATGTTCCATGCTGCCGCAGTCTGAAGCCGCCAACTGCGTAAGTGCCAAACTGAAGAGGCTTCTCGATAGGCATCGCCTGCCAGTAGGCCCACGAAACAAAAAGCAGAACT
>JACMIM010000031.1 GCA_014381165.1 Roseiflexaceae bacterium | reverse complement strand
CTCAATTGTGGCCGGAGCCTCGCTCGCGCTGTTCGCCGAGGGGCTGGAGCATCCCGCTGTGGTGCGCTCCATGCCCAACACGCCCGCGCAGATCGGCGAGGGCATGACCGTCTGGGCGGCCTCGAACGCGGTCAGCGAGCAGCAGCGCGGCTGGGCCAAGACCATTCTAGGCGCGGCTGGCAGCGAGTTGATGGTCGACGACGAGAGCTACCTGGATATGTCCACAGCGCTCAATGGCACCGGCCCGGCTTATGTGTTCATGATGTTGGAAGCCATGATCGACGCCGGTGTCCATATGGGTTTGCCGCGCTACATGGCCGAGGAATTGGTGCAACAGACGGTGCTTGGGTCGGTGCGCTACGCAATCGCGACTGGTAGCCACGCCGCACAGCTGCGCAACGCCGTCACATCACCTGGCGGCACCACCGCAGCGGCCATGTACGAGCTGGAGCGCGGCGGCCTGCGCACGGTTTTGTCGGACGCAATCTGGGCCGCCTACCGCCGCAGCGTCGAGCTGGGCAAACCGCGATAAGGCCGGTCTCGTGCCCGGTTCGGACGACGATTGCGTCGCGATCATTGTGATCATTGCGATCATTGCGTAGGGGCGGCCCTCGTGCCCGCCCACAACGAGAACCGACGAAGTCCAACGAGCGCGACCAGATGTCACACCCAGCTTGCAAGAAACGTTACCACCGCCCGGTCAGCAGGAGCCGGTCGATAGCATCTGGATGTGTGGCCGCTAGGTCGGCGGCGATATAGCCGCCCATCGAGTGGCCGATTACATGCGCCCGCTGGATGCCCTGCGCCCCAAGCTAATCTGCCAGGTAGTCCGCCGTCTGGTCGAGCGCAAACGCATATCTGGCAGCCCATCGAGTTGCCAATCAGCACCGCTCGCAGCGTGTCGAAGGCGTCCATTGGCCGGCCTAGTGCGTCGGCTAGCGCCGGGATTCCCAGAATGCCCTGCGGGTGCGCGCTGCGGCCAAAGCCCGGCAGGTCGGGCGCGTACACCCGCCGGTGCGGCGCAAGCTGCTGGGCAGTCGGCACCATGTAGCGGCTCGACACGCTCAACCCGTGAACCAACCAGATCGGTAGTTCATTCACCGGCACGCTCTCGACCGAAATGCGCGTGTGGACGCGCAGCCCGTGCTCTTCGGTCCAAACTGATTGCAGCTGTCCAGTTGCCGCCATAGTCGCTCCTACACTACTGGCTTGTCAGCTGCTTCATGCCCGCTTGGTGCAATAGCTGTTCCATGGTGGCATTACTCGCATCATTTGATCGACACATACATCAGCGAGCCGCGTGTACTTGCATTACCAGCGACAACCGCTGGTGTGAGATAGTGGTTGTTCACCCAGAACAGGCCCTCGGAGTTGAGGGCGAATGCGACGAGCGGCTGGCTGGCCACCAGCGTTTCAATCGGGCCGCCGATCTTTGAAACTGCGGCGATACTGCCAAGTCCATTCGTCCAATACAGCTTGTCACCGCTAAACAGTAGGTTGTTGATGATGCCGGTCGCTAGTGTTTCTTGCAGGATCCCCTCGTTAGAAAACCACAATAGACTGCCGCCCTCGGCATTGACAAGCGCAAGATACACTTCTGCGCCACTCAGAATCAGGCGTGCGCTCTGGTTCTCCCCCAACTGTGTTGCAAGCTGCTCGACTTGGCCGCTGGCACGCGATAGCCGCACGAACGTGCCACTCTGTGTCGCCCAGTAGACGTATGCTTCGTTCGCCGCGAGCGCCAGAATGCGAGCCTGTTGTTCCGCAATCACCTGTGGCTCGCCGCCGCTCTTAGGCAGGCGCAAGATCTGGCCCAGATTATTCGACCAGTACAGGTCTTCGGCACCAAGCACCAGACCAAATGGCTGCACCTCGGCAGGCCGGCCCTGTGCGCTGGGGGGCACTGTCGCCAGCCGTTCGGGGTTGCCACTAGCACGGGACACACGGCGGATTTCAGACGCAGAGTTCTGTCGGTAATCGCTGGTTGTGTAGTAGACATATTGCTTGTCGGCAGCAATCGAGCCGACAAAGGGCTGGTCGCTTGCGATCGGGCGCACCTGGCTGCCGGAGGCCGCGCCGGTAAAGATCGTGCTGCCCTGATCGCCGGTGACAAGCACGAGCCCTTGCTCGTCGGCCAGAAGCGCCGTAGGTGTGTCGAGATTTAGCTCGACTGGTTTGATTGTCCGCTTGGTGGCCAGCAGATCATCCCCAAGTCGGCCTTGCAGCACTGGCCCGGTTGGGTTGCTCTGGTCGCCAAACGGTTCCAGCTTACGCTCAAGCCGCGCGCGCTCGAAATACTGGGCTACCACCAGGTCGCCGCTGCTGTTAGTCTCGATTATAGTGTCGGTCAGGGGTAGCCCGCTCAGGGCCAGGCTGCGTCCGTACCTATTCAGCGCCTGATCGAACAGGCCCTGGCTCTCCCAGTAGCTACGGAAATTCGTCTCGATCACAGTATTGTTGACGATCACCGCGCTATTGCAGAGCGTGTGGCCGGTCTCACGGAAAAGCAGGCAGCCAGCCGGGGCCTGCTCGAATGTCGGGCGGCTGGGCCAGTCGTCGCCGCGATTGGCCAGGACATCCGCGCCTATGCGGCCAAGCAGCACATCGTAGGGTGCAGTATTCTCAGGGTGCAGCTCAAAGCGCGCCCGCTCGAACTGCTGGGTCACGTAATTCTGCCCAGTATCACGGCTGGGCTGTTCAGCTGCGGCGGAAAGCGGGTAGCCAAACACGGCCAAGCCGCCATTCTGCTCCCAGAAACTGCGGAAACGCCCACCAATACACTGGCTGGTCTGCTCGAAGCAACGCTCACCAGTTTGTGCTGCCGCAGTTGGCACGGCGCTGCTCCCGAATGTGACAAAGACTATTGCCAGGCCTACAACCATACGGATTACTGTATCCATGAGTACCCCTCTTCTTTGAATACGGCCGGTGCCGCATGGCCAGTATAGTGCGCTTGCTCATAGGGATCGGCTTAGGAAAACGCGGGAAGATGGCCCGATTGGTGCTGTCAGGCGTGGCGTTAGAGGTAGAACTCGTGTGCAAGCTGCGCGATCTCAACTGAGGCGGCACCATGGCGCTGGAGAAAGCGCTGGTACTGCCGCCGTGCGGCGCGCCGATCGCCGCGTGCAAGATAGGCCTGGATGAGCAGCGCTGGCGCAGGGCTATTCCACGGCTCGTCGTTCAGCAGCTGGCGGGCGCGGGTGATGCAGTATTCGAGTTGACCCTGGCTGAGGTTGCTGGCCGCCAGCCACAGCAGTGCTTCGTGGAAACGCTGGCGGTAGCCGTCGGCTTCAACTGGGTCGGGCTTGCTCAGCGCAAAATTGCCAGTGTAGAGCTGCTCGACCAGGGCGAATGCCGCGTGTGCCGCCGTATGGTCGCCACTGGCCTCAGCGCGGCGGCCAGCCTCCGAAGTGGCCAGCAGCCGATCGAGATCGACCTCGGCCACCACGTCTGGCGCAAGCTGGTAGCCTTCGGGTGTGGTTAGAATAAAGCGCGACTCAGAGCCGCTGGCCAGCTGTGGCTCCAGGGCGCGGCGTAGCTCGGCAAGCGTCAGGTGGAAATTATTTGTGATGCTGATCTGCTCGTGGTTATCAGGCCAGACATAGCGGGCGATCACGTCGAGCGGTTGCGGGCTGCGGTTACGCGCCAGAAACAGCAACATACGCTGCATGCGCACAGTGCCGGCCCGCCCGCGCCAGCGCTTGGCCTCGAGCACTACACCATCCAGCCTGGCTTCGAAGCGGCCCAGACACACGAGTGCCAGCTGCGGTTGCTGATCTAGGCCGCGCACGTACCGGAGCGCAGCACAATAAGTTGGCTGGATGCCCCGTTTGATCGCTCGTGCCAACAGCTGCCGCATCCGGCTGGGATGCCACCAATTGAAGTTATGGTAGCCGCGCGTCGCCGCAAAGTCTAGCGCTGTGGCAAGTTGCGTATCGGCCTGTTTCTCTGCGCCGATCTCCAGCGCCGCCGCCGCCGCGTGCAACAGCACACTCGCCTGATTGTGCCGGAAGCCAAGCGCGGCATAGCGCTCGGCGGCGCTGGACAGTGCATCGTAAACCTCGGCTGTCGCACCGTCCTCGAATTCCAGCAGTGTGAGCAGGACGTGTAGGTTGGTGGCAACAATCGGCGCAGCCGAGGCGTGCGCCGCCACCAGGCGCGCTTCGGCGGCCAGGCGTGCCTCGCTCTGGCGGCCTTGCAGCAGCCAGAGCATCAGTGGCCCACCGTCATCTTCGCCCCAGCCGCCCCGCGCCAAGTATGCCTCGGCCTGATCGAGCCTACCCATATCGCGCAACGTCTGACCCTGCGCTGCCAGCGTCCAGCGCCCGAGCGTGCCACGTTCGGCGTGCTGATCGGCCAGGTTGTGCGCTCGATCCAGCAGATCGAGCGCCCGTGCCAGCTGGCCGGCCCGTTGTTCCAGTACGCCCAGTTCGTAGAGACACCACGCGAGCACTAGGCTGCCAGGCACTTGCGTTTCTGCCAGATTAACAGCGCTTTCGGCAGCTTGTCGCGCCGCAGCCAGCTCGCCAGCACAGTGCAGCGCAGCGGCCAGGTTACGGCTGATCACAATCTGCCAGGTCGTCCGGCGCTGGATATTGGGTTCATTGGCGATTCTTGCGCAGGCCTGTCGCCCAGCGTCCAGCGCGCCATCAAGCGCATCCTGCCCAAGCAAATTCAGGTAGGCTGCGAACTGCAGCGCGGCTGCACAGGTCGAATTGCTTGGCGGCGGGCAACGGCCAAGCTCGGCCAACGCCTGCGCGAACTGGCCTAAATGGTAGCGGGCGATCGCCTGTTCAGCGACTGCGCGCGCCTGGCCGTCACTATCCTGGGCCTGCGCAAATAGCGCCGCCGCCTGCCCTGCCAGATTCTGGGCCAGCACAAAATCACCGTCGAGCCGCAGTGCCATCGCCTGATAGCACAACAACCATGGCTGATTGGTAGCCGAAACATTCTCTAGCGTGCTGTCGCGCTTGATGTCGAGAACACATGTGGCAGCGCGAACATCCAATCTTGCAGCTTGTGATGGTAGCTTCGGCATAGGTTGGTATTGTAGCGGAGGACAACGTCGCAGAGCAATGTATACCTGGTGCGCGGTGGCTGATTTGCAACAGTGCTATACTACCCGCAGATTAGCCCACGCCAGGAGGTGCTTGATGACCACAGCTCCACCGCGCTTTACGTCCGCCGATCTGGAGCAGATGCCGGATGATGGCAAGCGCTATGAAATTATCGATGGAGAACTCTTCCTGTCGAAGCAACCAGATTGGCATCATCAGTTCGCAAATGGCATGATCTTCTCTACACTTCAAACCTGGAGTGTCCAGTCAGGTCTAGGTATAGCTAACATTGCCCCTGGTCTCATTTTCGCCGAGGACGATGACGTTGCGCCAGATGTAGTTTGGATCAGCCACAATCGCCTTGCCTCGGCACTTGGGCCAGATGGTAAGCTGTACGACGCTCCCGAAATCGTGGTCGAGATTTTGTCGCCGGGACCAAAGAACGAGCGCCGCGACCGTGAAACCAAGCTAAAACTCTATGCCCGCCGAGGCGTGCAGGAATACTGGATCGTTGACTGGCGCAAGCACCAGATTGAGGTCTTTCGGCGCGAGCAGGCGATGCTGAAGCAAGTATCCACTCTCTTTGCGCAGGATGACCTGACCTCGCCGCTACTGCCAGGGTTTACCTGCCGCGTTGATACGCTATTCACCAGCCTACCCTAACTGCCAAAATCCCAATAGCCCGGCGCTTCAGCGCCGGGCGACCAGCGCCAAGGGAGCACCATGCTCGAACCCATCGACCTCTTGCTTACCAACGCCGCCGTGGTTTCCATGGACGAAACCGGCAGCGTGTTTCTCGATGGCGCGGTCGCCGTGCGCGGGCGCGAGATCGTGGCGGTGGGGCCGAGCGCCGAGCTTGCAGCGCGCTACACCCCCGCTGAGATGATCGATTGCGCCGGCTGCGCGATCATACCCGGCCTGATCAATGGCCACGCTCACATCCCGATGAGTCTGCTGCGCGGCCTGGTTTCTGATCAGCAGCTCGATGTCTGGCTGTTTGGCTATATGTTTCCAGTCGAAAGCCGCTTTGTGACGCCAGAATTCGTCTACGCTGGCTCGCGTCTATCCTGCGCCGAAATGATTCGCGGCGGCACCACTACCTTTGTCGATATGTACTATTTCGAGGAAGAGGTGGCTCGTGCCGCCGACGAAAGCGGCATGCGCGCGATCTGCGGCCAGTCGGTGATGCGGCTGCCCACGCCGGACGCGCCATCGTTCGATGTTGGCTTGGAGCGCGCCCGCCGCTTCATGCAGCAGTGGCACGGCCACGATCGCGTGATCCCAACGATTGCGCCCCACGCGCCCTACACCTGCACCGACGAGATCTACCGCGAGGCGGCGGCGCTCTGCCAGGAGTTCGGCTCGCCCATGACCACGCACCTGTCCGAAACCGCCCGCGAGGTCGAGGAAAGCCAGGCCGAGCGCGAGGTCACGCCGATTCGGTACGCCAAGCGCGTGGGCGCGTTCGATGTGCCCTGCATCGCCGCCCACTGCGTTCACGCCACCCAGGATGACATCCGCCTGCTGCGCGAGCAGCGCGTCGGCGTGGTGCCCTGCCCAACCTCTAATCTCAAGTTGGCTTCTGGCGTCGCGCCCATTCGCCAGTTCATCGAAGAAGGCCTGCGCGCTGGCCTGGGCACCGACGGCCCGGCCTCCAACGACGACCAGGACATGCTGACCGAGGTTCATCTGGCCGCCCTTCTGCCCAAAGGCGTTTCCGGCGACCCGACCGCAGTGCCCGCCCGCCAGGCCCTGGCGCTGGCCACCAGCAGTGGCGCAAAAGCCGTTCATCTCGATCATCTCGTCGGCACGCTGGAGCCGGGCAAGCGCGCCGATCTGGTGGTGATCGAATTGGGTAAACTGCACTCCTCGCCGCGCTATTTGTACGCGCCAGACGCGATCTATTCGCACCTGGTGTATGGCGCAAAATCCGCCGACGTGCGCGATACCATGGTCGATGGCCGTTGGCTCATGCGCGAACGCCAGCTGCTCACGCTCGACGAAACCGAGGTGATCGCCGAGGCCCAGCGTATCGCTGACACCGTCAACGAATTCCTCAGCCGACGCGAGTCCAATCTACTCGACAAAATCCTGGCGATCGGTGGCGTTCAGCAGGAAGAGCTATTCGAGGTGCAGCTCAAGGCCCTGCTCTCGCCCGAGGACGAGCGGCGCGTCCTGGCGCTGCTGGCCGACCCGCGCATCACCACGTTGCGTAGCAGCCAGCGCACCCAGTATGATACCTACTTTCTGTGGAATGATGCCGAAAAGGGCCGCGTGCGTATTCGCGAGGATCACCGCCACGATGGGGCAGCACGGGTCGAGCCGCGCTACACGATCACGCTGACCGCGCCCGCCCAGCGCGGCGAGTACTCCGACGCCGTGCTGCTCAGTCGCGCCCGCTACACCGCCGAAGCCGATCGCACGCTGCGCTTCTACCGCGAGTATTTTCAGCCCGATCGCGTGGTCGAGGTCGAAAAGCAGCGCCGACGTTGGCGCGTGACCTATCAGGGCCAGGAATTTGCAATCAATCTGGACACGCTGGCTCGTCATCCGCAGTCAGGGCCGTATCTCGAAATCAAAAGCCGCACCTGGAGTAGCCGCGATGCCCGCGCCAAAACCGAGTTGATCGGCCAGTTGCTCGACCTGCTGGGCATCGGCGAGGCGGCCCTGATCAAGCGCGAGTATGTCGAACTATGACCATACACTTCATTGGTCTCACCGGCAACATCGCCTGCGGCAAATCGACGGTGCTGGGCCTGCTGGAGCAGCGCGGCGCGGCGGTCATCGACGCCGATAAACTCACGCACGAGCTGCAGCAGCCCGGCCAGCTGGTCTATGCCCAAATCGTTGCAGCGTTTGGGCCTGACATCCTGGCTGCGCCCGCAGGCCCGCTCGACCGCAAGCGCCTGGCGTCGATCGTGTTTGGCGACCCTGCTGCGCTCAAACGGCTCGAAGCGATCGTCCACCCCGCCGTGCGCGCGCGCATCTTCGCCTGGATCGAGCAGCTTCGTAATCAGCGATTTGTTGCGCAGCCAAGCGAATTAAATAATCTCTCCCCAGCCCCTAGCCCCCAGCCCCCAGCCCCCAGCGTCGCCGTCCTCGATGCGATCAAGCTGCTCGAATCAGGCTGGGGCGAACGGGTCGATGCGGTCTGGGTTGTCACCTGTACGCCGCAGCAACAGATGGAGCGGCTGGTGACGACACGCGGCATGAGCGAGGACGAGGCACGCATGCGGATCGCT
>JACMIM010000282.1 GCA_014381165.1 Roseiflexaceae bacterium | reverse complement strand
CGGGTCAGGCCAGAGCCAGCGCAGCAACGCCAGGCCAGGCAGCAGCAACAGCGCCGCCGCCGATATTGCCACCAGCGGTGCGCCCAGCAGCGCGCCGACGGCCCACAGCAGCAGATCGCCGCCGCCGACAAGCAGCACTGCCAGCAGCAGCAGGCCCAGCAGGGTATACATCACCCTGCTCGACCACCGTGAATTACCAGTCTGCGCTGGCGCGGCCTGATCCATCAAAAGCCTATTCTCTTTGCCGAGTGCCGACGGCGCATTATACGCCCGCGCTTGGTCAGTGTCAAAGCACGCGGGGCCAGCCCCGCGCCTACCCGAATCCCTCGGCCCCGCGTGCAGACGCGCAGGCGTATGGCACGATTCTGGCGTACGATGGGTATGAGCGTATTCTGACGGCAATCTTGGAGCATTGGTAAACCATGGCGACCACGACCCAGCAGCCGACCAACACGCCCGAAGGCCCTGCTGAACGCGCACCTCGTCCTGGCAGCGGCTTCCGGGCCTTGCGCAACCGCAACTTTCGGCTGCTGTGGGGCGGCCAGCTGGTCTCGCAGATCGGCACTTGGATGCAAACGACTGCGCAAGCGTGGCTGGTGCTGGAGCTGACCGGCTCGCCCTTTGCGCTTGGCTTCGTCTCGACATTGCAATTCCTGCCATTCACGCTGCTGTCGCTGTTCGGCGGCTTAATCGCCGACCGCTTCCCTAAGCGCAAGCTGCTGCTGATCACGCAAATACTGGGGCTGGTGCAGGCGGTACTGTTTGCCCTACTGGTGACAAGCGGACTGGTGGCGCTGTGGCAAATCTATCTGCTGGCCGTTCTCCAGGGCATTATTACTGCGATCGACAACCCTGTGCGCCAGGCGATCATCGGCGAACTGGTAGACAGAGACGACATGGTGAATGCAGTGGGGCTTGTCTCGGTGCAGTTCAACGCCGCGCGGATCGTCGGGCCGGCATTGGCGGGCCTGCTGATCGCCTGGTTAGGCAACGCACCGGTACTGTGGATCAATGCGGCCAGCTTTCTGGCGGCGATCGCCGGGCTAGCGATGATGCAGCCGACCAGTGTGCATACCAGGCCGCATCGCCCTCATGGGCAGCCGCTCAAGCAGCTGTTCGAAGGGGTTAGCTACGCGCTGCGCACGCCGATCGTGCTGCTGGCGCTGTTGGTGGTGGCGTTCATCGGCACCTTCGGCTACAACTTCAACACCATGCTGCCGCTGCTGGCTCGTTTCGTCCTGCACACCGACGCAGTGGGCTTTGGCGCGCTGACCGCCGCCTTTGGCGTGGGTTCGCTGCTGGGCGCGCTGCGCACCGCCGCCGCCAATCGCGTGAGTGTACGCCGGCTGCTGCTGGCCTCGGCGAGCTTCAGTGTTATCCTGGCGCTGCTGGCACTTACGCCCGTGCTGGCGCTCTCGATGCTGCTACTGGTGGCACTGGGCTTCGCCGGCGTGACCTTTGGCACTACTGCCAACAGCCTGGTGCAGCTGAACGTGCCCGACGAGCTGCGCGGGCGGGTGATGTCGCTGTATATTCTGCTATTCATCGGCAGCACGCCAGTGGGCGCACTCCTGAGCGGCATACTGTCCGAGCAGTGGGGCGTCCAGGCGGCGTTGCTGGTTGCGGCGGGGCTATGCGCGCTGGGCGTGGTGGTGGCGCTGGCGTTCGCGCGAAAGGCGGGGCTGTAGGGGCACGATATATCGTGCCCCTACAGCTATATCGTGCCCCTACAGCACATACCCACGCTTGCGCGCGATCTCCTCTTTGTGCTTGCGGAACAGGATATCGCGTTCAGTAGCTTTGAGCGTGCGCTGATAGGTGTCAAGAACGCGCTCGGCCTCAACGTCGATCTCGGCCTCGATCATCAGGTCGGCCACGATAAAATCGTAAATCTCTTTGACGCGGGCGGCGCGGGCGGTGCCGGCCTTGGCGTCTTTCGGCTCCTTGTAGGCCAGCAGCCCGCGCTGCGCTAGCTCGTCGTGTAGCCGCTCGGCAATGCGGCGGATTTTATCCTCGCTCAGGCGCATGTGAAGCCTCCTGCGGCTGTATCAATGTTGGCGCTTATCTTCCAATGGTTGCCAAAAGCGCACGTATACCGAAGCAGATAGCTAACCCCCAACACAGGCTCAGCAAAATCCAAGGTGTTAAGCCCAACGCTTCTGGGAAATCATCTGGCACAAACGATAACGGAAAGGTGAGAATTGCGGCAAGCACACGCAGCACCCGGGATTCGTCAGGCGCACTGATCCCCGCAGCAAAGGCAACAAAGAAACTTGTGATAAAGTGTGCCAGGGCAACTGCGAAAATGCCAACTGCAAACAGTATCTTGCTGCTCATAGCGTCTTTCTTCTCGTATCGACAAGCGTTCGCGTTCCGCTTCACCAATCGAGCTATTGTAGCACGCCTCAAGAAAGCAAACACCCGCGCTCGCCTTTACCACAACGAGTATGGACGAACGTCGCACAAACCGCACCTACGACTCACACGCGATTCCATCGTTGTCACGGTCGAAGCGATGCACATCCGACCCCACAACAGTGAAGCGCCGCGCGTCAATCTCGCCGCAGTCAAGGTCGTATGACACATTTGGAATACACGCGCCGGTGTAGTTTGGATCGCAGACGCTATCCTGCCTAGGTGCGGGTGCAGGTCGCGGTGGCGTGGTTGGCCGTGGCATTGGCGTGGGCAGATAACGTGGTTCAGGAAGTGGTTGCCCTCGTGTGTCGGCATATGCTGCAACCGAGGACGAGGGCGAGGATATCAGATCGCTTCGCACCCATCCCTGCCCTGTCTGGCTACTTACGCATGCCGCACCGCGACGAACGATGGTAATCTCGTACCAGAGCACGTCGTCAACCAGTTGCTGCGATGTCACAGCAAGGCTATCACCTTCGCAAAGTTGTCCAGCAACTTCCTGATCAGCACCAGCTCCGCTGCGAAAGTTCGTATTAGATTGCCCAACATCGGCCTGCGGCGGAGCTGGTGTTGGCGGTGCGGTAGGCGTTGGCGGTGCGGTGGGGACAAGCGTTGCTGTCGGCTCGTCGGTTGGCGCTACGGGAACGCCAGCCGATGTCGCCATACGTTCAGCAATTGGTATATCGGTTGCAACGAGCGTACTCTGCACAACTGTATTGCCTTGGCTAGCCACCTGCGTAGACACAAGCGACCCTCTACCTGTGCTTGGTGATGCCAGCGCGACAACAACTGCAAGGCTCAACAACCCGCAAGCGCTAGCGCCGCCCAGACCAACCAAGCCAAGGCAGCCGCGAACAGCCCAGCCTAACGGGGTTTGCGCTTTGAGTTTCATACACGCCTCCAGGGATACTGAACTTCCTAACTATACAAACTTGTTGTGCGCGCTAGGAGGTATGCCTGTGGATGGCATTTTAGTCAGCTAGCGATGAGTAATTTGTAGTAGACGAACTCTCGTAGTTTTCTAGATTTCAATGAACACTGCGGTTTCCATCCTGGGGTGTAAAACGCAGCAACGCGCCAAACAGTTGTACCTGTTTGGCGCGCTAGAATGGCATATATGATCTGACTCGAACGGCTGACCTGCGATGTAGGGCTACAGCGTGGTCTATTCCTAGACACCAACGGCCTGGTTCCGGCCCTGCGCTTTGGCCTGGTAAAGCGCCTTATCGGCCTGTTCAATCATGCTACTCGGTTGGGCGCTTACAGCAGGCATACTCACCGTAAAGCCAATACTGATCGTGATGTGTCCCGTTGCTGAGGCGGGATGCTCGATATTGAGTTGGCGCACGCGTTCACATATTCGCGCGGTATACTCAGTAGCCTGCTGAACACTCAGCCCAACCGAGAGTATAACAAACTCTTCACCACCGTATCTGGCTACAAAGTCGGAACCACGTACGAATGATTTGTTCAAGCTTTCTGCGATCGATTGGAGCGCAACATCTCCTGCTTGATGACCGTAGGTATCATTAAATTGCTTGAAATAGTCGACATCAATCAAAAAAAGCGCCAGCGTGTCTTTATTCCGCATTGCGATACCCCATTGAATAGCGTGCTGGGTATCAAAAAATCTCCGGTTGTAAATACCCGTGAGGCCGTCGCGGGTCGCCAACTGCGCAAGCTCGATGGTGCTCTCCTCGAGGAGTTTATTTTTTTGACGGAGCTGCTGATCGAGCAACACACGGCTGGTCACATCCTTCTGTATCCCGATAAAATTTGTCACTGTGCCATGCTTATTATAGATTGGCGAGATACTGAGTTCATTCCAAAATAGCGAACCATCTTTCCGGTAGTTCCGAAGCGTACACAAACACGGCTCGCCTTGCGCGACCGCCTGACGGATCACGGCAATTTCAGACTGTTCGCGGTCATCATTTTGGAGATATCCGCAGTTGCGATACAGCGCTTCTTCAGCGTTGTAGCCGGTCAAGCGCTCAAATGCAGGGTTCACAAAAATTAATGGGTTTCCTGGAGTCAGTGCATCTGAGATAGTAATTCCATCGCGTGATTCGAAGACCGCCTGCTTGAGAATGTCTAGATTAATCACAACGTATCTCCAATCATCGAATCAGTAATTACAACTTGCTGCATCATACATCCACATGTTTCACTAAAAGACTCGAATTCACAGCAAAGAATAGACGAAGTACTACCAACAGGGCTTCGAGCAGCGCGCTTGTAACCGGGTTGGACATGAGGAGCGCTGCAACTGATCGCACTGGCAAACTATCGCGCTGCTTTCTGTATTGATAAAGAACAACGCCGCGCCGTAAAAGGACTTGATGCTGTATTCGATTGATAGACTTAGGCTATCAACATGGCTGCAAACGCAGCAGTGCGCCAAACGGTGAGGTTCGTTTGGCGCACTGGCATGGTACCCCCGAGCCGACTCGAACGGCTGACCTGCGGTTTAGGAAAGCCAATTGGCGCTCAAGCCAAACACGCCAGTAACGAAATACCGCACTCTAATGCAGTGCTTGCCTCACGTCTGTTTGACCCTCAAGGACAGACACTGACCCACCGTTGCAACGG
>JACMIM010000281.1 GCA_014381165.1 Roseiflexaceae bacterium | reverse complement strand
GTCGGGCAGGCGCACGCCCAGCGCGCCCAGCGCCACCACATCCGGCACGAACAGATCACACAGCAGGGCGATCCCGTGGCCGAGCTTCTCGGCGCTAACGGCAAAAATCGCGCCCGCGTCGGCGTCGCCCTGGCGCGCGATGGCGGCGAGTTCGGTTACGTTCGCGTCCCGGAAGCGGTCAGGAAAGCGCTCCGCCGCCAACGCTGCGATGCCTGCCCCACTACAAAAGCTCTCCCAGCTGCCGCGCTTGCCGAACATCAGCGGGCCATGCTCGGCCACGCGCCAGTGCCCAGCCTCGGCGGTGCGCGTGCTGTTGCCGTGCAGCAGCATCCCGCCGCTGATAATGCCCGCGCCAATACCTGTTCCCAGTGTCAAGAAAATCAGGTTATCGACCTGGCTGCCATCGGGCGCGCGCCCGCTGCCAAAGCGCCACTCGGCCAGTGCGCCGGCGCGGGCATCGTGTTCGACAAAAACCGGAACGCGCAACTGCGCCTCCAGCATGGCCCGCAGTGGCACGTCCTCCCAGCCGGGCAGATGCGGCGGCCCCAGGATACGCCCGGCGGCGCTGTCCATCGGCCCGCCGATCGACACGCCCACGGCAGCTATCGCCCGCCCGACCAGCAGCTCCCGCGCCTCGGCCACAATCTGGCCGATCATGCCATGCGGCCCCAGATGCAGCGGCGAGGCGAACTGGCGGCGCGCATGCACCGCGCCCGTGCTGTCGCCCAGCAGCACCGCCGTCTTGGTGCCGCCGATATCCAGCCCCAAAATTGGCCTAGCGATCACAGCTGGTATGCCTCTAACATCAGCAGTTCCGCCGCGCCGCCTTCGGCAAAGACCTCGACACCAACTGCCGTGTCGTCTGGAAAAATTAGGTCGGTCAGCACGACTGTGCCAGCGCCAGCAAACACTTCAACTGAGCATGTATCGACGAAGATATGCAGCCGCAGCCGCCCGTCGTCCAAGGCGAGCGGCGCGGCGTGGCGGGCTGGAAAGGTCGCGTGGGGGGACTGCCCGCTTGCGCGCCGGTCGAGAAACAGCTCGCCCGAAGTCAGGTCGTAGCCGATCGTCGTGTGCTGCTCGAGGCCCACCCGCACGCGCAGGCCAAACGAATTGGCATCGCCCGCGTGCAGCTCGGCGATAATCTCCAGCGCCTGGCCGCGCAACTCCAGCGTCGGCGAACCAGCGATCAGCGCGTTCTCCAGGCGAAATGCTGTGCCCCGCCGCTGCGCCAGCTCGCGCGCGGGCCGCTGAGTCAGGCGCAGCCCAGCGGGTGTGCGTGCCAGCCCAAGCTCACGCGGAATCGTCATAGCGCCCTGCCAGGGCGTGGTCGCAACGTGGTAGCCATAGCGCCAGTTGTTCATCCAGCCAATCCACAGCACGCGCTGGTCGCCTGCGGGTCGCCCCAGCCAGGTCACGGCGGCATAGAAATCCTCGCCATAGTCGGTCACACCAGTTGTAGCGGCGCTGAAGTGCGTTCCGTCGAACGTGCCGACGAAGTAATGCATCAGCGAGCCGATCGCGCCGCTAGTACTCAGGTGTAGCACCCAAGCGCTGCCTGCTCCGCCGTCGATTGGTAACTCGACCAGATCCGGGCACTCCCAGACGCCAGTGCGCGTGCCGAGGTCGGCGCGAAAATCGCTCCTGAACGTCCATTCGCGCAAATCGGGCGACGTGTAGAACTGCACACAATCGCCCGCCGCCAGCACCATCAGCCAGCGCCCGCTTGGCTCGTGCCAGAACACTTTGGGGTCACGAAAATCAAGATGATCTGGATTTGCCAGCACCGGGTTATTCGCGTACATCGTCCAGGTTCGGCCCGCGTCCTGGCTGCTCGCCAGGCTCTGCACCTGCGCACCATGGGTGCGCTGCGTGACCAACGCCGCCAGGCCAGGTCGATCGTCGAACAGGCCGCTGGTGTTGTGCCAATCGACCACTGCGCTGCCCGACCACATCTCGCCAAGCGCGTTTGGCTCCAGCGCGACCGGCAGCTCTTGCCACTGCACAAGGTCGCGGCTGACCGCGTGGCCCCAGTGGCGCGGCTTGCGGTATTGAAAGAACAGATGATACTCACCATCGAAATAGACTAATCCGTTGGGATCATTCATCCAACCGGCGGCGGGGGTGAAATGAAAGTGTGGGCGAGAAGCAGTCATACTATCCTTATTTGGCACTGCGGCGACGGTGATCCCGGCGCTGAAGCGCCGGGCTATTGGGATTGGCCGCCCCACGGATGAGCGGGCTATCGCCAATTACTTGTGCCGGTCTTGGCGGCTTGGTGGTCATTATCGGTGTGGCACAAACTTTTGCGCCGCCACCACGGCCACCGGATGAATCCGGCGTCTACTAGGCCAAAACGCGCTTCAGCGCGTTCAACCGCGTCCAACACGCTTCAGCGCGTTTTGCCTACCAGCAGCGGGGTTCAACCCGCCTGCGCTCGTGACGCTCGCAAAACGATACGTCGCAGCCGCCGATTGTCGGCACGGTCGTGGTCGGCATCAACGCTAGTTGCTTGCTGCCACCATGCGCTGCATGCGGTCGTGGGCCGCGCCACTGTCCAGGCTTTGGCGGGCCAGCACCAGGCCCTCGCGCATGTCGCCAGCTTTGTCGGCGGCGAACAGCGCGGCGGCGGCGTTGAGCAGCACGATATCGCGGCGCGGCCCGTGCTCCTCGCCACGCAGCACGGCGCGCAGGATCGCCACATTCTCGGCGACTGTGCCGCCCAACACGGCCTCGCGCGGCGCACGCGGCAGCCCCAGATCGGCGGCATCGATCGGGTCGAGTTGGCGCACATTGCCGTCGCGCACCTGGATGGCCTGGTTGGGGCCGGAAAGTGCCAGCTCGTCCAGGCCGCCCGCGCCAGAAACCACCAGCGCGTGCGCGGTATCGAGCCGGGCCAACGCGCGGGCCAGCTTCTCGGCGATCTGCGCGTTCGGCACGCCCAGCACCTGGTGGCGGGCGCGGGCCGGGTTGGTCAATGGGCCGAGCACATTGAACACCGTGCGGATGCCAATCTCGCGGCGCACCGGCCCGACAAAGCGCATGGCCGGGTGGAATTTTTGGGCGAACATAAAGCCAATTCCGGCCTCGCGCAGGCAGTGCGCCACGCCCTCGGCGTCCAGCTCGATATTCACGCCAAGCCCTTCCAACACATCCGCCGAGCCGCAGGTCGAGGACATGGCGCGGTTGCCATGCTTGGCCACCACCGCGCCCGCGCCCGCCGCCACAAACGCCGCCGTGGTCGAGATATTGAACGTGCCCGAAGCGTCGCCGCCGGTGCCACATGTGTCGAGCACCGGCCCATCGTGCGCGACCGACAACGACTTGGCGCGCATCACACTGGCCATGCCTGCGATCTCGGCGTCGGTTTCGCCCTTCAGGTGCAGCGCGGTCAGAAACGCGGCGATCTGCGCTGGCGTGGCCATGCCGGTCATGATCTCCTCCATGGCCTCACCAGCCTGGGCCTGGGTCAAATCGCCGCCACGGGCCAGCACGATAATCTGATCGCGGATGGACATCGGATGATTCCTTGATTGCCGATTGCGGGTTCGCCGCTATTGTAGCGCAAGCTCTGAGCGCGTCAACGCGCTTTAGCCGCCACCACGGCCACCGGATGAATCCGGCGTCTGCTATGCCAAAACGCGCTGAAGCGCGTTGGAGCAGTTCAACGCGCTTCAGCGCGTTTTGGGTGCTAACAGCGGGCTTCCAGCCCGCGCTGCCAGCCCGCGCTTCGCACGCGCTGCGTCTCGCCTGATGATGAGAATCCTATGAGCAGCGCGAGCCAGCACCAACCATTGGCACAGATGTTGAAACACTAATCACCTGTTTGGCGAGTGATCGCTAGCATAGAGCAGAGAGATGAGAAGGAGAAGCAGAATGAGTGAGAAGCAGAACGAGCAGCAGGATCGCATCGACAGCACGATCGATGCGCTGGACGGCGATTTGACCGCGATCAAGCCCGAGAACGCGCTGGATGTGATCTCGACCTGGCGGCGATCGCTTTCCCACAGCAGCAACCCCGAGCTGAAGGAAATCTCCGACGGCCTGGGCGAGCTGAAGGACGCACTCAGCGCTGGCACGCTCGACGGCAAGCAGATCGGTGGCATTCTCAAGACGCTGGGCAAGCAGACCAGCGCCGCCGCCAAGGATGCCGACGAAGCCTACACCGACGGACTGACCCGCCTGGGCAAGACGCTCAGCAAGGCTGGCAACGCGCTCGGCTAGGCCCCTTCTCTTCCATACGGGCACTCGCGAGCCCCCCCTTCCATATGGGCGGCTCGCGAACCGCCCCAACCATTCCGCAGCGGTACAGCTGATCTGCGCTGCCTGTCTATCATTCCGGCCTATCGACACCTCGCTTATTTCACGATACCGACTCGGCGAAGCGAAGCATTTGCGAGCGGCGTCAGGTTCACGCCGATCCAGCCGTGGTGGTGGCGGAGCAGAAGCGTGCCGATCTACGGCGGCAAATGCTTCGCCGCTACAGGGTTGTCGTGCCTGCCCCACCGCCCTTATCCCCTCCACCCACCTACGGCGGCAAATGCTTCGCCGCTACAAGGTTGTCGCGCCTGCCCCACCGCCCTTATCCTAACCACCCACCTACAGCGGCAAATGCTT
>JACMIM010000280.1 GCA_014381165.1 Roseiflexaceae bacterium | reverse complement strand
CGACGCCACGAGAACGGGCGGCGCGGCGCGACATAGCGGTGCTCGTCGGGCGGCTGGCCTAGCCCATACGCCTGAGCCGAGAGAATATCGAAAGAGGCAGCGCCGCCAAGCTGGTAGGTTGCATCCAGGAACTCGAGATCGGTGATTGGCCCGCGTAAATCGAGTCCGTCGGTCGGGGCCAGGCTGGGGAACAGGATGACCACCTGGGGGTTGGCAGCACGGGCGGCGGCGCTGGCTTGGCGGAACAGCGCAAGGAACTGCGCCACATCGGGTGGCTTGCCGCCCCACTCGTCGGCCAGATTCGGCTCATTCCAAAGCTGTAGAAAGCGCACTTGGCCAGCATAGCGCGCCGCCACCGCCGCAACAAAATCGGCATAGTCGGCGGCGTTGTCGGGCGGGCTGTCGGCGTTGGGGTTGACCGCCAGAATAGCCTGCCACTCCGGCGTCGCGATCGCCTTGGGGCGTGCCCACTCCGGCGGGCGGTCGAGCCGGACGATCGGCTCAAGGCCACGCTCGCGCATGGCAGTGAACAGGAAATCATACTTGGCCCAGGCGCTCACCGGCGGGCCATTACGCCGATCTGCGAAATCGCCCTTGGCGTGGATTTCCACATCCGACCAAGGCATATGCAGCCGCACATAGCGCGCGCCCAGTTCGCGGGCCAGGTCGAGCGTGCGCAGCACTTTGGCTTGCTCTGGCTCAAACTGAATGTTATAGGCATTCACGCCCAGCTGCGGCCCATCGGCGTAGGCGATCGGTTGTGCAGCAGGTGCGAAGGTTATGCCACGGTTCGCGGCATTATCGAGCCAGACCCACACCGCCAGGCAGCCGAGCAGCACGCCGAGCAGCGCCATACGGCGTAGTAATATTGCAAAAAAGCTGATCACAGCGCCGAGTATAGCGGGCGTTCGGAACTGCGTCAAATACCATGACCTCGATACCACATTGTCATCGAAACTCCATTTTCGTTAGAGTATAATATTCAGATTCGTACACGAATCTATGATGTCATCGGTTTCGCCATTGGCGAGGCCTGTGCGCCCGTTCACCGGAGCGGGTGCAGCTTGTATAACGCGAAGCGATAGTGCTGCGCAGGAGGCGGTCGTGAGTCAAACATCGATTGTGCTTGTGCATGCCCACGCTATTTTCCGTGAGGGCTTGCGCCACAATCTTGCAAGCTTGCCAGAGTATCGCATCATCGGCGAGGCGATCAACGGCCAGCAAGCTATTCAATTGGTCGATTACAACAACCCCGATCTGGTGCTGATGGATGTCGATCTGCCCGGTGTGAACGGGCTGGAGGTTGCCCGCGCGATCAAGCGCAATCACCCGCACGTTGGTATCACGCTGCTTGCGCCGCTTTTGGATGGCCAGCAGGTTGTTCGCGCCATCCGCGCAGGCGTGGCCAACTATGTGCTGCGGAATATCTCGTGGGAGCTGCTGCTGCTCAGCCTGCGCCGTGTTCAGCGCGGCGATTATCCGATCAACGATCTAGTGATGTCGCTGCCAGAAGTGGCCAGCCAGGTGCTCACCGACTTCCGCCAGATGGCTGTCGATGAGGATACGCAGAGCATCTACTCACCGCTTTCGCCACGCGAGCTTCAGGTGCTCGAGCTGATCGCCGCTGGGCAGACCAACAAAGAAATTGCTGTACAGCTCGACATCAGCAACCAGACGGTCAAAAATCACGTCTCGTCGATTCTGCGCAAGCTGGCCGTGAATGATCGCACGCAGGCAGTGGTGTATGCCCTGCGGCGCGGCTGGATCAAAGTGGGTATGCCGGGCGAGTGAGGGGCGCAGCACGCGCCGACCGACGCAGGCACCCGAGCGAATGCGCGGGCTGCGCCCCGTCCGGCTAAGATGTGGTATTCTTGCAGCATAGCCGTTTGTTCAGCGCATGCTGCTGCGGCACCCAGCCCGCCACGCATGCATCTGAATGCTTGAAAATCGAATGTTTCCCCTATGAAACGATTCTACGCCGCGCCTGCCCTGTGTGCCGCGCTGCTCTTCGCCACTGGCTGCACACAACTATCGATCGCGGAGGAAGAGTTGTTGCGTGCGACCGCCGCCGCAGTTGCCGAGACAGCCATTCCGGTGGCGGTAGCGCCAACCACCGTGGCGGGTGCAGCCCAAACGCCGACCACGCTGCCAACCAGCGCACCAACCGCACAACCAGCGCCGACCGCACCCCCAACCGCCACGCCGCTGCCAGCGCCGCCCGCAACTGACCCGGCGCTGGCTGGCTTCAGCCTGTGCGACCAGGTGGCCGGCGATCCACTCGGTGGGCGTTTCTCGGCCCGCGTCACTGCGATCACAACCACCGTGCAAGCGAAGTTCGAGCGGCTCGAACTGGCGCTGAGTGTGCCGGATAGCTCGGTTGCCCCGCACGCGCTGGCCCGCTGCCTGAGCGCCGCCGATGATGCACTCACAACCGCCTCCTCCGCTGGCGGCGGCTACACGCTGCTGGTCAGCCTGGACGGCTGGCTGCGCGACGAGCTGTTTCAGGCCTCGACGGTCTCGCCCACGCTCACACTCAGCGGCACGACTGTAATCAGCGCGGCTAGTTACCGCGTGCCAGCGAATGCCGAGGCTGGAGCCGATCTGGCGATCACGCTGGCCCAGCCGCTGCCCTATAAAATCGAGTTGGTGCAGAACCCGACTCGCCTGGTGATCGACGTGGCCAAGGCCAGCCCGCTTTCTGCTACGAGCGATTTCCTGACCCAGCCAAATGGCACTGCCGCGCCGTCTGCACCAGTTTACTACCTACAAGATGGTGATGTTTGGCGCTACGAGGGCGGCAATGCAACGAACCTGACCAACTCGCCCGAGATCGAGACTGCGCTGGCCTTTAGCGAAGCTGCCGATTATGTGGCCTTCTGCCGCGCCGCGCCCGGTGCCGCCGCTGGCGACGCGCTGGCCGCTTCCTCGCTTTGGACAATCAGTCCAGATGGCAGCGACCCAGTTGAACTGGCCGCACCTGGCCTTAGCTGCGCCGACCCAGCCTTTTCAGCCGATGGCACGTCGGTCGCTTTTACTGTCGACGAGGGCAGCGCCACGCCGCCGCGCTTGAGCATCTACACCGTGCCGACCGAAGGCGGTGAGCCAACCCGCGTGGGCGCGGCCAACGATGAATGGAGCCGCTTCGCACCCCAGTGGCTCGAGAGTGGGCGTTTGGTGTATGCCGCGCGCGCCGAGGACAGCCGTAGCACGCTGTTCATCAGCGGCGAGGGCGTCGAAGAGGATATCGGTGCGGCGCTTACCGTGGGCAGCCCGTACAACGCGCTTGGTCGCCCGCTGGCAGCGCCGGACGGCAGCGCGATCGCCGTAGAAGCCATCCGTGCCGATGGCGGCGGGGCCAGCATGCTTGTGCTTGCCGCCGATGGCACACAGCAGCAGGAGCTAGCCGAGGGCTTCTGGACGCGCCCGCTGGCCTTTAATCAGCAGGGCGACCTGTTCTTCATGTCTACCGAATGCGCGTCCAGCGCGGTTCAGAGCTACACGTTAAGCCGTCGCGCCGCAGCTGGCAGCGCCACGCCAATCGCCCGCGGCATAACTGGCGGTGGCTTCGGCCAGTTCGCGGCCCGCAGCGACACACTGGTGTATGTGGCGCTCGACCGTGTGCCGCCGGGGTCGCGTGGTGGCGAGATCGGCGCACCCGTGGGGCCGAGTAGCCTGTGGGCCTGGGACGTGCGGGTGGGCGGCCGCAGCCCGCTGGTCGAAAGCCAGGGTTCGATCAGCGGCCTGGCGCGGTGAACAATCGGTAGGGCCACGATACCAGGATTGGGGAGGGGCACGATATATCGTGACCCTCCCCTTTTATTGCCCAACCAGGCCTTCGAACCGGTCGATCTGGCTGCGAATGACATTCAGGCTGGCCCGCCAGAAATCGACGCTGCGGATGTCGATGCCAAAGCGTGCGGCGAGTGTGGCCGCGTCGTCCAAGCCAGTCGCGGCCAGCAGATCGTCGTAGACGCCTTTGAATGCTGCGGGATCGGCCTGGTAGCGGGCGTACAACCCAAGCGCAAACAGCAGCCCGAACATGTAGGGGTAGTTGTAGAACAGTGAGCCGTAATAGTGTGGCTTGGCCGCCCACATGTAGGGGTGCAGCGCCTCAGCGTCTAGCCCATCGCCATATGTGTCCAGCTGGGCATCGCGCATGATCTGGCAGAACTCCTCGGCGGAAAGCTCGCGCTGCTGCCGCCGCCGCAGTACCTCGCCCTCAAACACAAAGCGGCTGGTGATATCCACTACCACCTGGGTTGAATCTTGCAGCGAGGCCTCCAGGATGCCCAGCTGTTCTTCGGGGCTGGCCTGCTCCAGTGCCGCATTCACCACGATCGTTTCGCAGAAGATGCTGGCGGTCTCAGCCAATGTCATTGGTGTGGCGCGTTGAAGCGGGCTGCGCTGGCCCAGGTTGAGGTTATGATAGGCGTGGCCCAACTCGTGGGCCAGGGTGCTGACGCCGCTAAACGAGGGCTTGTAGTTGGTCAGAATACGTGATTCACCGCCACGCACACGCATGCAAAACGCCCCGCCGACCTTGCCCTCGCGGGGCGGCACGTCGATCCAGTTTTCGGCGAACGCGCGCTCGGCTAGCTCGCGCAGTCGGGGCGAGAACGTGCCAAAGTTGCTGGCCACAAAGGCCTTGGCGTCCTCGTAGCTCCAGGCACTCACGCTTTGGCCCACCGGCGCGAACATGTCGTAGAAGGCTAGCTTTTCGAGGCCCAGCGCGCGGGCCTTAGCCTTCAAGTAGCGCCGGAAGTCGGGAAAGGCCTCACGGGCCGCGCCCAGCATCGCGTCGAGCGTCGCCTGGTCGATGTTATTCTCGAACAGGCCGATCTCCAGTGGGTCGTGCCAGCCGCGCCGCTTGGCCAGCGTGTCTACCTCGCCCTTGATGCTGTTGAGCGCGGCGGAGATCGGTACCTGGGCGCGTTTCCAGGCGGCTAGCTCGGCCTGATAGGCGCGCTGGCGCAGCGTGCGGTCGGCCTCAAAGGCCAGGTTGCGAATAGCGCTCATGGGCAGGTCGAGCGGCTCGCCCTCCTGCTCAAATGGCACCAGCAACTGCGAGGTAAAGGTGCTGTAGAGTTTGCCCCAGGCGCTGCCGCCGGTCAGGCCCAGCTCTGCCGCGAGATTTTCCAGCGCTGGTTCCATCTGGTGGGCGGCGCGTACTTGGGCTTTCTGGAGCATAAAGGCGTGGTCGCGGGCCAGCTGCGAGCGCTCTTTCAGTGCTGCGATGTCGAGCGAGCCAAGCCAGGCGGTCAGTCGCGTGTTGAGCTTGGAAAGCCGCACGAGTTCCTGCTGCAACGCGCTGATCTGGGCCTGGGCGGCGGTGTTGCGCGAGTCGGTCGAGATAAAACTGTACAGATAACTGTTCAGCAGGGCAGTCTGCTCAAGCAGGCGGTTCAGCCGCCCGATCACCAACTCAAATGTGGCCACCTGCGCGTCGGAAAGTGCGGCGCGCTCGTGGCGTTGCACATCATGTTGGTCAAACAGGTGTTCGAGTTCGCCGATCTCGGCCAGCGCCTGTAGTGTCGCGGCGCTCAACTCTGGTGCGTCGAGCGCCGGGAACATCTCTGAAAGATCCCAGTGCGGCAGCGTCTCAGTCTGTGTCATCATGTATTCCTTGCTCTAAAGCTAGAAAAATTGTAATTACTCAGGGGGTGGCTTGGCGGGGCAAAGCCCCGCCAAAAACACTTCTTTTT
>JACMIM010000279.1 GCA_014381165.1 Roseiflexaceae bacterium | reverse complement strand
TATCGGGCGATCAAGCGTTGGTTGGCGCACCTGGCGAGGGCGGTGGCGTTGGCGTCGTATACGGTTCGACCGTACCGTAAGCTTTACTTACGCTGGCACACTAGAGCAGTGCCGTTTCACGGATAAGCAACCAAAAGCGAGACTCAACACACAGGTGCGAAGACGCGAAGGCCAGACAATATACTGTCTGGCCTTCGCGTCATGGTTTATGCTGAAGTCACTCACCTGTGTGGCATCGCCACTAGGCCTGGAACACCACCACGATCCGCCCGAGTTGAATACGCGCACCATCGCTGATCGCGGTTGGCGTGTTTGGCTCCAGCTTGGTGCCATCGAGGCGAGTGTAGTTGGTGCTATTGAGATCGACCAGCGACCACTGGCCGTTGTTGTTGAGCAGTTTGGCGTGCTGGCGGCTGACCCCGCCGCCCTCGCCACCATACGGTGTCAGATCGACCTCGGGAAAGATGCCGCTAATCGGATCCTCACGCCCAATGATCAGCTCGGCTTTATTCGCCACCAGTGGAATTTCCGCATGATTGGCCTCGACAACCAGGCGCGCGCCTTTTGGCGCAGGCGCGGCTTCGGCAACGGGCGCAGGAGCAGGCGCAACCTGAGCCTCAGCGGGCGCAGCCGTGGCGGGTGGCATTTCGGCAGTCGGCGCGAGCGCGCTAGCCAGCGTCGCCACTGGCGCAGGCGCGACACCGCCAGTCAGTGTGGATAGTTCGGCGGCGGCCTGGTCGCGCGCCGATGCAGCGTCGGCGATGCCCTGAGTGACAGCGGACGGCGTGTTTGCGCCGAACATGGCCCGCATCTGCTCGAACTGTGCAAGCACCTGTTCCTGGCGCGTGATCTCTTCCTGAAGTGCAGCCAGCTGCGCCGGGTCGATGGCGGGTGCCGCGGGCACAAGTGCGGACAGCGCCGCCTCGGCCTGGGAACGGGCGGTTTTGGCGTCGTCCAAACCCTGAATAACGGCGGGCGGTGTGCCAGCACCAAACATGGTCTGCATCTGCTCGAACTGCTGAATCAGCAAGTCCTGGCGGGCGATCTCCTCGGTCAGTTGTTGGCGCTGCGCGTCGGCGTCGGGCTGAACGGGCGCGATCTCGGCGGCGGGCGGGGCGATCTCGGCGGCAACGTCTGCCGGGGCGGCCTGGTCGTCAGCCACTGCTCCTGGCGCATCCACCACCAGATCAGGCGCGGGCGCGGCTTGCGCGGCCTCAGCAGGCGGGAAGAGCTGATCGGCGGCAGGCAGCTCGTCCTGGTCGTCTTCGACTGGCAGTACCGTGCCATTTGTGGCGGCTGGCGCTGCCGCTGGCTCGGCCTCGATCGGCACGGCCACCTCGATCAGTGGCGCGACCATGGTGGGGGCTTCTGCCGCCGCCGCGTTGAGCGCTGCGCCGCACTGCTCGCAGAAACGGTCGCCCGGCAAGTTGCTATGGCCGCAAACCGAACATGTTACGCTGCCAGTGCTATCGGGCGCGGCGCTCGCGGCAGGCGGCGCACTGGGAATGGCGACCCCAGCTGTCACGCTTGTGTCGGTGGACACTGACGCAGCGGCAAGCGGCGCACCGCATTCGTCGCAGAAGGCTTCGCCGGGCAGCGCTGCCGCACCGCAGTTCGCGCATGTCGATGGGGAGGCGGAAGTTGCCACAGCCACCACTGGCGTGGCGGCGGGCGCAGCGGCGTCGAGCTTGGTGCCACACTGATCACAGAAACGGTTGGCCGGATCATTTTCAGCAGCACAGGTTGGACATTTGATCATTCGGGTTCTCCTGTTTATTTGTGGGGCTGGGGACTAGGAACTAGGGTCGGAAGGCAGGAAACGGACGTAGGAATTGGGGCTTTATGGGGCTTGGGACGAGGAACCAGGGTCAGAAGGCAGGAAACGGGCGTGGGAACTAGAGCTGTGACCGAGGAACTAGGGTCGGAATGTGTTCTTGCCTAGCCCCTAGCCCCTAGCCCCCTCGTGTGTTCCTCCCTAGCCCCCAGTCCCCTTCTGTGTTCTTCCCTAGCCCCTAGCCCCTAGTCCCCTCACTCTTCCAATTTTTGCGTCAGCCGCCGGGTTGCATACGTCAGCGCCTTTTGACTTTCCGCACTTACGCCCTGGCCCTGTTCGAGCTGGGTGGCCTGATTCTCAGCGCTCTTCGCCAGCTCCAATTCGCCAAGGTCGAGCAGGCGTGTGGCGGCGGCGCGTAGCTTTTGGGTCGCCCCAGTGATGTTGCCGGCCTCGGCTTCGGACAGCGCGCGGGTTTGCAGCTTAAAGGCCATGACCTTTTCGACCAGGTTCATCACGCGCGGGTCGTGGGCGGGAGCAGCGGCGTCGGCACTGATCTCGAGCAGCACGTCCTGCTTGACCACTTGCGGCGTCGCCTGGCCGACCGGCGTGTAGTGCAGTTCGGCCTGAGCAATGCGAAACGTACCAGCGGGGCGTGGCTGGATGAGCAGGTCGATCACTACGCTGGCGACGCCGCCTGCCTCCAGATCACCCATGCGTACCGCCACCTCGTTCTGGCCGATCGGCTGATACCCAAGGTTGGAGATCGTCGGCGTGGCGCGGTGGACGGCGCGCGGCGTGGCATCGCGCGAGAGCCGCAGCAGCAGCCGGGCGTCGCGGGCGACCGTGCCCTGGGC
>JACMIM010000278.1 GCA_014381165.1 Roseiflexaceae bacterium | reverse complement strand
TGCTTTAGACCCGGCTCCCACGCCAGCTCGCCCGGCGGCAGTCGCACCACCACTGCCTGCGCCCACGCGCCGGCCGGGATCGCGCCGTAACACCCTGGTGCTGACTGCCGAGAACCTGACGCCTATTCGTAGCCGTATTGGCGAACTGCTCCAGGAAGTTGGCGCGCAGTGTATTCTGCTTTCGAACCGCGAAGGCATGGTGCTGACCGAGGTTGGTTCGACCACTGGCATTCCAACCATGGGCCTGATGCCGTTGCTCTCGACCAGCTTCTCGGCGTCGGGCCAGATTTCCTCGATGCTGCGCGAGCGCGATTCTAGCTCGCTGTACATGCAGGAGGGTTCGCATTTCGATCTGTACTGCTTCGATGTTTCGCAGCAGTTCATGCTGGTGCTGATCTTCGACAAGGCCTACTCGGCCACTAAAATTGGCACTGCCTGGGTCTACACCAAGCGCGCCATCCGCGACATGCTAGAGTATTTGGCCTAGGCCGCTTTCCGTTTGCGTGCCGTTCAGACCTATGCTATACTCGCGCCGCAAAAGCATACGACTACAATGCTGTTCCGGGACGAATTCAACCTCCAACCCAGGTTGAATTTTTATGCCCATCATGTTATAGTCATTGTGAAAGAGTTCCCAAAGTCAACTGAAGGAAGAAGGGAGCCCTAGGGCATGTTAAGACGATTTGGCATCGTTTGTGCCATTATCTTTGTCGTGGGGTTGGGGCTGTACCTCGCGGGGTTTAAGCTCAGCCGCAGCGACCTGCACATTTCTGCGGCCGCCGAGCCAATCTTTTGTCTGGCAGGGCAGATGGCCGAGGATGGCGAGCACTGCGCCTCAGGTCTGCCAATCACGAACTCGGTCATCATGACGATCATCGCCGATCTGCTGCTGCTGGGGGGCGCATTCTTTGCCACCCGCAACATGCAGTTGATCCCGCGCGGCTGGCAGAACACGATGGAATATATCATCGAAGCGTTCTACGACTTTGCGCGTGGTGTCGATGCAAAGAACGTCGCGAAGTTCTTTCCGATTGTGGCGACGATATTCCTGTTCCTGCTGGTGGCAAACATGACAGCGCTCGTGCCCGGCGTCAACAGCGTCGGCACCTGCATTGCTGAATATGAGAATGTGGCCGCTGAAGGTGGTGCCGATACCGCTGGCGCAGCGACGACCGAGGCCGCCGCCAATGAGGCCGCCGAGCCGCCGACTCGGTTCAGCCAATGGCCGCTGGCCTGCCCCGAGGGTACCTATGTCAAGCCCTGGCTCCGCGCCGCTGCTGCTGATCTCAACATGACTTTTGGGTTTGCGTTTGTGGCAGTGTTCCTGATCCAACTGTTCGGATTTCAAGCGCTGGGCTTGGGCTACCTCACGAAGTTCTTTAACTTCAATGGCTTTAAAGTTAACTTTTTGCAGGGCATCCTGGACGTGTTCATCGGCCTGATCGAGCTGATATCGGAAGTGTCGCGTATCCTTTCATTCGCCTTCCGTCTTTTCGGCAATATCTTTGCCGGCGAGGTCGTGTTGGCCGTGATGGCATTTCTATTCCCGTACATTCTTCCGCTGCCGTTCTGGGGGCTGGAGCTGTTCGTGGCCTTTATGCAGGCGTTTATTTTCGCCACGCTGACACTGGTGTTTATGTCGCTCGCGACACTCTCGCACGAGGGCCACGGCGAGCACGGCGCTGAGTCGGCGCACACCCCGCTTGAGGCACCGAGCGATACGTTGGTTCGGGAGCGCGATCGCGTCCATGCTTAGATTGTTTTCACCCCGCGCGGCCACTGTGTCGCGTAAGACCTGACTGATAATTCGTGTAGAGATTCATTTGTACACGCTCTAAGGAGGAGCAGAAATCATGACAGACGAAGGATTGCGCCTTATCGCTGCTGCGCTGGCTGTGGGTCTTGGCGCGATTGGACCAGGCCTGGGTTTGGGTGTGATTTTCGGCAACGCACTTACCGCGATTGGCCGTAACCCCGAGGCTGAGGCTACCATCCGTGTGAACATGTTCCTTGGCTTCGCACTGACCGAGTCGACTTTTATCTTTGCTCTGGTGGTGTCGCTGCTGATTCTCTTTAATGTGGTCTAGAAGCGTCCGGCGGGCGCGGCAGCTGTGATTGCCGCGCTCGTTCAGCCATTGTAAGTACAGGAGAACGGCATTGGAAGCCTTAGGAATTAATTATGGTCTGATAGTGGCCCATATTTTGAACCTTGGCCTGCTGGTCTGGTTGCTCACGGCGCTGTTGTACAAGCCGGTGCTTGGCATACTTAATGCGCTCGGTGCGCGCATTCAGACGAGCCTGCGCGAGGCCGAGCAGGTCAAGACGCAGTTGGCGAGTGCGCAAACCGACTATGAGGCCGAGCTGGCGCGTGGCCGCCAACAGGCCGCCCAGATTGTCGTGCAGGCCAACGAGCGTGCCAAAGGCCAAGAGGCTGAGATTCTGGCTCAAGCCCGCATCGAGGCCGAGCGCATTCGCAGCGAGGCGCGCGCGCAATCGCTTCAGGAGCGCGATCAGCTGTTGAGCGATCTCAAGGGCCAGATGGCAACCCTGATCACGGTCACTGCTGAGAAGGTGATCAGCGCTGAACTGCGCACTAATCACGACCGCCTGATCGAGGAATCGCTTTCGCAGCTGGGACGGCAGAACTAAGGAGTTACGTTGTGAGCACGTCCGAAGCCCAAGTGATGGCCCGCGCGCTGTACGACTCGGTCATGAGCACGACACTTGATTCGCTGCGCACTGCGGCGAGCAAACTGGCGTCGGGCGGCACGAGCGTGACGCCAGCGCGTGTGGACGAGGTGCTGCCAGGCGCATCGACACCCGTGCGCAACTTCGTGCTGCTACTGGCCCAGGATGGCCAGCTTGGCGCACTAGCGCAGGTGACGCAGGCCTTTGAGCAGTACGCTGCCGCCCAAAACAGCAGGCTGCCAGCTGAGGTCATTAGCGCTACAGTGCTCGACGCCGCCCAGCATGCCAGGGTCGTCGACCAACTGCACGCCTCATATGGTGATCGCCTTGAGCTGACCTTTTCAGTAGACCCGTCAATTCTTGGCGGCCTGGTCATCCGTATTGGCGACCAGGTGTTCGACAACAGCGCCCGCTCACGTCTAAGCGCTGTGCAACGCAGCTTGCTGTCGAGCTAACGACGCTACAGGCAAAGATATTGGCGGGCAGGCGCTCACACCCGTGGGTGTTCTCGCCCGCCGTTTGCATTTTTTGAGCTATTAGCACCAACAGGAGACCAACGATGACCGTTGCGACTCAAGAATTATACGACCGCTTACTCAAATCAATTCAGCAGGGCGTCGATCTCCAACCGCGTGTGGTCAATGTCGGTAAGGTCAGCTCCGTCGGCGATGGCGTGGCCACAATCGATGGCCTCGAAAACGCAATGGCGGCCGAGTTGCTGGAGTTCCCGGCCAAGCCGGGACGCCCAGAGCCAATCTATGGCATTGCGTTGAACTTGGAGAAGGCTGGAGTACGCGCGATTATCCTCGGCGCGTATGAAAGCGTCGAAGAGGGCGACCAGGTCAACTCGACCGGGCGCATTATCTCGGTGCCGGTTGGCCAGGCGCTGGTTGGCCGCGTGGTCGACGCGCTGGCCCGCCCGATCGATGGCAAGGGTGCGGTCGAGACCGACAAGCTGCGGCTGATCGAGCGGGTTGCCCCCGGTGTTATGGTGCGCAAGTCGGTCGATACGCCGCTCCAGACTGGCGTGATCGCGATCGACGCGATGATTCCGATCGGTCGAGGCCAGCGTGAGCTGATCATCGGCGACCGCCAGACGGGCAAGACGGCGGTGTGCGTGGACACAATCATCAACCAGAAGGGCAAGGGCGTCGCCTGTATCTATGTGGCGATCGGCCAGCGCCGCGCTCAGGTGGCCCAAATTGTGGGCATCCTGGAGAAGTACGGCGCGATGGAGTACACCACGGTAGTTGCCGCTACCGCCTCCGACTCGGCGGCGCTCCAGTATATCTCGCCCTATGCTGGCTGCGCGATCGGCGAGGAGATCATGGAGAACGGCGTGATGATCGCGGGCGAACTCGTTCGCGATGCGCTAATTATCTATGACGACCTTTCAAAGCACGCCACTGCTTACCGCCAGGTTTCGCTGCTGCTGCGCCGCCC
>JACMIM010000277.1 GCA_014381165.1 Roseiflexaceae bacterium | reverse complement strand
AATCTTGCCCAAGATACCAGCGGTACTGATCACCCGCTAACCCTTAAAACTGAATCCTGACACACCCCGCACTTTACGTTCCCGATGCGCCTGACCAAGTTGGGAAAAACCACTGGATTTTGGGACTTCCATCATACCGCGCTTCGCTATACTCAGTCTTAGAGGCTGTCCAATACTCGAAAAATAAGATGTGCACACGTGAGCGGCTATCGATACGTCAGGAGGGCGTACCCTCACGCGCTCGTAGTACACGCACCGATCGGCTCCTCTACCACGCCAATTGAACATCGCAACGGCACGGCAAGATTTCATAAGCCCCACAACGGCTCAAGGAAGACGCCTGCTGTTCTATCGTCAGGAGTACGTATAATGCTTTATTCGAACTTTCGGCGCATCGTTGCGCCCGTTGTTCTGATGCTCATTGCATGCATGGTGACGACATTCCCTGCCAGGCATGCCGCCGGCACCACGCTTTCGGCTGACGCACGTGCACTCGTTCAAGCCGCCGATGGTGCGCCTGGTGACAATTTCGGTCATGCTGTCGCCATTGACGGCGACCTGATGGCGGTCGGCGCGTCTGCCGCCGATGTCAACGGTGTTAATGGTGCTGGCGCGGTCTACCTGTTCCGACGCGATACGGACGCTCCGACGGGCTGGATCGCGTTCAAAAAGCTCACGGTCGCGCTCCCCGAAGTCAACGAACTTTACGGCGCGAACGTCGCACTCGATGGCGACGTGCTGGCAGTCGGCGCGACGGCGCGGAATGCCGGTGCGAACTCCGATGTGGGCGTCGTCTATCTGTACGAGCGCAACCAGGGCGGCGCAGACACCTGGGGGCTGCGAACGACGCTCAGTGAGCCATTAGGAGGATTTGCGAGCTACGGCAGCGCTGTCGCACTCGACGGCGACCTCCTCCTGGTTGGCGCCAAAGGCGCGTTCCAACAGCGCGGCGCAGCGTACCTCTACGATCGCAGGGCCGACTGGGGCAAAATCAAGGAGTTCCGAGATGGTGATGGCGTGACCGCAGACTATTTTGGTGAAACAGTCGCCATCGATGGCGACACCATCGTGGTCGGGCAGCCTATGTACACATTAAGCAGTCGCGCTGACAACAGCGGCGCGGCGTTTGTCTTCGGGCGCGACCAGGAAGGTCTAAACACCTGGGGCAAGGTTGCCCGGCTCGTCGCCGATAGCGCCGAGGCCAACAGCCGGTTCGGCTCCGCCGTTGCACTCGACGGCGCTACCATCGTGGTCGGGGCGTCAAACGCCAGTTCAGGCGGCAACACGCCCGTCGAGCGCACAGGCGCGGCCTTTGTGTTCGAGCGCGACCGGGGCGGCGCAAACGGCTGGGGTATAGTGAAGCGACTCGTGGCAACTGGTGGTGCGAGCGGCGATTTTTATGGTGCGGCTGTCGCACTGGCGGGCAACGACCTGTGGGTCGGCGCGGCGTTCTCCGACGCGAGTGGCTTCAACGCGCAGGGCATTGTGTACCGCTACGGGCGCGATCAGGGCGGCGCTGGAGCCTGGGGCGAGACAGCAGGGCTGGAGGCGGAAGATGGGCTAGCCGGCGACCAGTTCGGCAGTGCCATCGCGGTCTACGGCGCGACCGCCGTGGTCGGTGCGGTTGGACATCTTGATAGCCGTGGCGCTGTCTACGTGCCAGGACAAGACGCGCCCGCACCCCCATCGATGCGCCGCATCTACCTTCCACAGATTAGCGCTACCAGGTTCATTTCGACCGGCGTCCTGCGAGACGGCGGCAGTGTCGAGGCGACAAGCGGCGCTCGCGTCGGAGCCGTGCCCGGGACATTTACCGACGATGTCGAGGTGTTGATCGAAACCGCACCACCGCCAGCCGTGTCGCTCGGCGATTCGGTTACGCCGGTCGGCGACTACCATGTCATCGCGGCGGCACGGCGCGTCACAACACCCATCGACAAGCCGCTGCTCATTGGGTTGCCAGTCCTCGACGGCGCGAACCCCGACAATATGGCACTCGCCATGCTCCTGCCGCCAAGCCAGCACGGCGAAGGCCGCTCCAGGCACACCTGGACCTCCATGCCAGGGCGCTTCGACGCCGTCAACAACCTGTTCGTGGCGACGATCCCGTTGCTGCCGTCGAACATCGTTCACGTGGTTCTGATCGAACACCCATCACTCGACCCGTTGCCACTGCCTCCGACCGCGCGTACGGTGGCAAACGTAGACATGGCGGCGCAGCCCGCCCAAACCCCGCCGCTGTTCGTGGTCACGTGCGAGCCGTTTATGCCGTTCGCCGCGTGCAATCAGCAGGACCAAGACGATCTCGCGGCGGACGTGGCGCGTGCTTACGCCGATTTCGTGGGAACCCACCGCTTCCGCGAGCCGCGCCTGGTGCGTTCGATCGGCTTCTTTCGGGGTACCAACGGGCAGCCTGCCCTTATACCAACCACAGCCTTCCACGGCGTCGTCATCGAAGTGCCGCCCTGCGTGCTTCCGGCAGGACCGTATGCTGGCTTCTATGAGCAAGAAACGGCGACCTTGCATGTATGTTTGGACCCAGGATGGACCAGCGATGTCATCAAGGCCACCGTTCGCCACGAATTGTTCCACGCGATTCAGGCATCATACCCCAAGATGTTCGAGGATATGGTCGGCAACGATCGTGAGCGAGCTGACTGGACAATCGAGGGAACCGCAGCGACGGCAGAGCTATCGTCGTCGTCCATGCGTGTAAGCTCGGCGTTCCCCGCCCACACCATCAGCGACAGCCTGGTGGACACCGCCGACGTTCATGCGTACAGCGCCCAGGACTTCTGGGTGTATACCGGGGAGGAACTAGGGGTGAACCTGAGTTACCTGCGGGCGATCTTCGAGGCTGGTGGCACACCCGAAGATGTTGCCACGGCGCTCAACCTCGGTGATGCCTACTGGCGTTGGGCCAAAAACCAGGCGTTTGAAAAGGAGCGGCGCATCCACCCCGGTATGCAGGAACCTGCGTGTACGATCGAGCCAACGCTGACCGGCGCGCATAGCATCGAGAACTGGCCTGGCACGGTGCGCTCGACCGGCTCGTTGCTACCACTCACATCGGCGGTTATCGAGATTAACTTCACAGATACAATGGAGATTGGGAACCTTTCGGCGACGTCATCTGGTGGCGACGACGTTGTTCGCTATAAACCATATTACCGGGGCAACAGTGTAGACTGCACGTTGACTCCGGAAGGAGAACAAAACCTGGGGTTGATTCTCCGGGGCAGCAAGATGTATGTGCTCGTGGCTAACACGAGTCCTTCCGACACGCACACCTACACCGTCATCCTGCAGGGAGCGGGATAGACGTACCGCGTTGAATAGTGGACACACCGCAAGGGGTACGCGCGGCGGGCGCGGCGGCGGATGTTAGTCTGAACCGTGAGCGGCACATCAGCCACGTCCACGTCGATCATCGCCCGCCGTTCTGTCCCTGTCAGGGTCGAGGTCAGTTTTTCTTGATTCATACCAGCTGCGTGGTCAGGCGACCGATCTGGCCATACAGTTCGTCGAGCTGCTGTTCATAGCTGGCGCGCAGTTTGGCGACATCGTCGCCGCGCTCTTCGAGCGAGGTCAGGTTGCTGCCCGCAGCGGTGCGCCATTCGCGCAGGACATTGGGGGGCAGCTTGTATTCGGAGGCGAGCTGCGAGAGGCGAGACCAGCCTGGAAACCTATCCAGGTGCATTGCTGGACATGGCTAGTTCCACACATGCCCCCACTTATTTGAGAAGACACTCTCAGCGCTAGCTCAACAGTACTTTGGCAACTGCCCCCG
The DNA here is from genome assembly GCA_014381165.1 of Roseiflexaceae bacterium. Classification (GTDB taxonomy): domain Bacteria; phylum Chloroflexota; class Chloroflexia; order Chloroflexales; family Roseiflexaceae; genus JACMIM01. Next base: position 13,654 of record JACMIM010000277.1, on the reverse strand, counting down.
GCCCACTGATCAGGCGCTCGAACCAAGCTGGCCCTTCATGGAGTGGCGCTTTCACCAGCCAGGGATCGATGGTGATGCGCCCTGCCGTGAGCCAGGCCAGCGCCTCGGCAACGTTATTCGGTGTGTACGAGAACGAGCCAAGGAGTTGGATTTCACGACGAATCAGCACATTGACCGGGATTGCACTTTCTTCCTCGTGAAGACCGATCAGCACCACGCGCCCACCCGACGCAACCGCGTCCACGCTCTGCCGGCGCGTCGATGCCACCCCAACCGCGTCGATCACCACATCCGCGCCCAGCCCGTCGGTCTGCTCGCGGACAGCACGCAGCACATCGGTCGCGTGGGGGTCAAGCGCCTCGACGCCGAGCGACTGCGCCATCGCTCGCCGGTCGGGGTCGAGGTCACTTGCCAGAATGTGGCGTACCCCATACGCCTGGAGCACTTGCAGCGACAGCAATCCAATCGGGCCAAGCCCTACCACCAGCACATGATCGGCCGGATTGTACCTCCCAAGTTGGGCGGCACGCAGCGTACAAGCTAATGGCTCGGTCAGTGCGGCATGTTCCAGGCTCAGGTTGTCTGGCAGCGGGTAGACCATGCGGGCTGGCACAGCCACAAACTCAGCATAGCTGCCAGGGCGGTGCGCGCCGAGTAATTGCCGTTGGGCGCACAGATTCTGCCGTCCACCCAAACAGGCGCGGCAGCGACCGCAATAGATAAGTGGGTTTGCGGTAACGCGCTGCCCGGTGCGTAAGCTCGGGTTGTGCTCCAGCGCTGCATCGCCAAGCCGGGCAATCTCGCCCGAGAATTCGTGGCCCATGACAAGTGGTGGCTTGCGCAGACTGTTGTGCCCCAGGTAGCCGGAAAGCTCTGACCCACAGATTCCCGAGAAGGCGACCCGCAGCAGCACAGCTTCCGGCACAAGCTCAGGCATCGGAAGCTCGCGCATGTGCAACTGACGCGGCCCTTCATACACGAGTGCTTTCATTGGTGTTGCTCCATCAGAACGTAATCGACAGGCCGCCATCGACAACCAGTGTCTGACCAGTGACGTAGGTACAGGCTGGCGAGGCGAGAAAGGCTACGGCGGTGGCGATCTCTACCGGCTGGGCCGGGCGAGCCAGCGGGATACGGCGGCGGCGCACATAAAACTCCTGAAATTCGGCTGTTTCGTGCTCGTTCACGCCGTTGACCACCGCCATCGCGGTTTCCACAAAGCCGGGAGCGACGCCGTTCACTAGAATATCATGCGGCGCAAGTTCGACTGCAAAGCAGCGCGTGAGTTGGTCGACCGCGCCCTTGGCCGAATTGTAATGCGACGATTGGGGCGCGCCAAGAAAGGCGTTCACCGACGAAATGTTGACAATTCGCCCGCCCTGCGCTCCTCACGCTCTTGAACAATCTGCTCGCGAAAGATTCCCCAGTCGGAACAATCAACCCCCTGGAACATCCCGTTGGCGTCACTGATGAATAGGACGACTCCTTATCCGGGGGTGATCAGCGGCAAATACACGCTGTTGGACGCTGGTCCTGCGCCAAGCGTGACGACATTGGAAACACCGCCGCCCGGCCCTGGATTGAACACGGTTAGCAGTGCGTCGGTGCTGCCAAGCAGGTCGTCGTCGCGTATGGTGATGCTGAGTTGTGTGCTGCTGCCAGTTGCTGCATAATCACTACCATTGAACTGCACGGTTGCAGCGGGTGCAAAGTTGCTGCCAATGATCGTGAGTGTTTTGTCTGCCAGTTTGGCCTGGCTGACTCGTGGCAGCGGGTTGGTGATACTGAATGGGGACGCCTGAGACGGCGCGGCTGTCAGACCTGGGTTGGCAACGGTCAGGTTGAGCGTGCCAGCTGCGGCAAGTGTTGCTACTGGAATTGTTGCGTGTAGCTGTGTGCCGCTGATCACTGTGGTTGCCAGCGCCACGCCATTCAACAGCGCGACTGCGCCGGGCGCAAAGCTGCTGCCGGTGATCGTTACCAATGTGTCACCGGAGCCTGCTGGCGCGCCTGCCGGTGTAAGGCTCCCTATCTGCGGTACGTCGCCAAGCGCTGCCGCGCCCCAACTGCTGGGATTTGACGCTCCACTCTCTTGTGGCCACGCATAGCGGTCACTATCCGAAGCGACCAACGCTTGTTCGACCCCAAGCCCGATCATGTGATTCATGCCACCGATTGCGGCAGCATCGATCCGCATCTCCACGTTCCAGCTTGCGCCGTTGGCGCTGATCTGCGCGCCTGCACCACCGCTCCCGGTAACATAGCCGGTGCCATTGCCGTTGAACGTCGAGATCACGCCCGCCTCGTTGGTGTAAAAGACATGGTCGTTGGCGCCAGGAGCGCTCCGCCGCCCGTAATCACTATCGACTCGCACAACTGCGAGCGTCCCCGGCGAGCCTGTGCCAGTGCGCTTCATACCACTGAAGCAGGCATACAGCGCGTCGCCAGTGCGAACAAGCGAAACAAAACCTTGCGTGCCATCGGCGTAGGGCGCAAGCGGAACGTGCGCGGCGTTGGCGTAGGCGTTGTCGTTGCAATTGCCATCAAAGGCAGGCACGGCGGTTTTGGGAATCGCAAGCGGCGCAACGACCAGCGTTTGGGTCGCCGTGGCTGCTTTACCCGCCGAATCGCGTGCGGTCAAGGCGAGCGTGTGGCTGCCTGGGGCTAATCCCTCGATTGTTTGCTGGCCGCTGCCGATCACCGTGCCGTCCAGCGTCCATTGTAATGCCGCGCCGCTCAAGCCGCCATCTTCGGCGTCGGTGGCGCTGCCGTTGAGCACAATCGTTTGTCCGGCGGGCAATGGCGCGCTGCCGGGCGCATCGATCACCGGTTCCGGCGCACGGTTCACAACCGTAAACGGCTGCGAGGTGGCAAGCGTGGTGTTGAAGCCATCGCTAGCTGCAATGCGAATCAGGCCGCCGGTGGTGCTGGCTGGGATACCGCTGAGGTCGGCAAGGTTGAGCGTCACGGTGTCGCTGTTGGAACGGTTCGGAAAGCCGCTGAGCAGTGCGCGCCAGTGCTGGCCGTTATCGGAGCTGTACTGCACATTGAACAGGAGCCGATCAGTTGGGTCGGTGTCAGCGGCACGCCAGGAAAGCGTCATACTATTGTCGATTGTTTCGCCGCCTGCCGGGCTGATAATGTTGACTGTTGGCGCGGCGCTACCGGGCGCAAGCGACGCGATCACCGCGTCGCCGCTGGTCAGTTCAAGCTTGGCGACCGCTGTAGCAGGCGCAGGAAAGGTCAGCACAAAGGCCTGTTCGGTGCCATCCCCATCCGCTGTGCTTTGCAATGTGACGGCGCGCTCGTCGAGCAGCGTGCCCGCAGCATCGCGCAGCCGCAACGTGTAGACGCCGTCGGCCTGCGTGGTCGCGTTGCCAACCTGTGGCGCGGCGCTACGCTGAAGCTTGCTGCGTATCCCTTGGCTCAGCGCGCTCGACGGGTAGACCCAGGCATAATTCAAACTGCCCGTATTTACCGCCGGGTCGATTGTGCCGCGTATATAAACGATGGTTGCCGCCGCAGCGATCTCGGCCTGCGTTTGCGCGGTTCCATTCCGTTCTTGCCCAGCTGCCGCGCTCACAGCGGGCGGCGTGTTGATCCTGCCGAATACGCCGCGCCAGGTATAGTCGCTTACCCAGAACGGCGCACCATATGACATGTAATCCGCCGTTGTACCGGGGTCGATTGGTGTCATGCTTTGTGTGTCGAAGCCGTAGTAGCGATTGTAGGCGGGAATCGGGAACGGCCCGCCGCGCTGCCCATCGTCCAGCACACAGTTAGGCCCCCTTTCGTCACTTGAACTGCGGTATGGGTAGCCGCCGTCGATGTTTTTGGGCTTGCCACAATCGACGTGTTGCCGCCCGTAGTTGTGCGACAACTCGTGGGCTAGCGTGTTGAAACGTTGCACTTGCCAGAACTGCGGCGTCGCGTTAAGGGTCGCCCCATTGATCAGTTTGACATACAGACTCGAGCCTGGCCTCCTACCTAAGCCATAGTTTTCGCCTTCATCATTACTCGTATTGGTTTCCGCAGCGACGAGTCCGACATAATGCGTGATCGCGTTCACGTCGTCGCAACGGTCGGGGTCGTCGGTGAAATCTTCACGCGTGCCCAATGCGTTCAAGATGTTTTCACCTTCTGTCGGTACGGCATACGGTTCATATTTCCATGGTGGAATGCCGAAGCGCGCTTCGATTTGGGCAACATCGTTGTTCTGGTGGTAGAGCCAAACATCGCTGGTGGGCATCATCTGGCGCACGATATCGGCCATGCGATACAGGCTTGGGTCGCTGTTCGAGGCGGCGGGCGCATGGGTACGGACAGGGATGGTCACCAGGCAGATCGGCGCTCGTTGTGAAAAAGAAAAGGCCTGGTCGCTTACATTGTTATTACCACGGTTCGGATCGTTCAAGACAGCACGCGGGTCGACCTGGAACGAGAGTTTGGTCACACCCACGTTCGTCCACTCGTCAGGCAGTTGGAACAACCAGCCAGCATTCGCCGCCGCACGATCGGGCGTGGCGTTATCAGCTGTGAAGTTTTGTGGGCCGTTGAGTGAGCGCAGCGAGCCGAGTGGTGCGCCACTGGCAGCAGTAGCCCGTAGAATGCCTTCGACGTTCCGTGCATCTGGGCCGCTCGATTTGCTGCCATACACCCGCACAAAGGTTGGTTTGTTTGCTACGAGTGGCACATCGTTGTTCAAGTTCTGGATGCCCTGGGTGACTTCCCAACTGTTGAAGGCGAGATCCCAGCTCAGCGGCGGCGCATCGGCGCGGATGCGGCTGAGGCCGTTCGAGGTGTCGAAATAGACCCATCCATCGGCAACGGCCACCGGCGGCGTGCCACTCATCGAGAATATGCCCGACGAGTCCTTACTTGCAATTGATAGTGGCGTATCGAACTGGTCGGGAGGCGAACTAATCGGTAAGCGGCCGATGCGGTACTTCATGAGTCGCCCCGCCGCGCCTGCTGCACACGACGTGATACCGAACATATCGGTTTTGCAAATTTTCAGATCTTCGACCCAAAACAGGTAATCGCCATCGCTTGCCATTGGCCCAATTGCTGATGGACGATCCGTGCCGTCGCTATAAGTCTGGTTAGGTGCAGCGTAGGCAGTGCCAGCGCCACAGCTTATGCCGCTGCTATTCGACCGGCAGGAGTAGGAGCGAATCTGGTTGCCCGCGAGGCGGCTAGCACCTTCGATCGGGCCGGAAACCCAGAGTGGATTGATGCTTCCGATCGTGCCGAAGCTTGCAATGCTGGCGTTCGAAAGGTACGCGCCCGGTTCGGTCGCCAAATCATTAGCGCTACAAACGACAGTGCAGGTTTTATCCACGCTTCGCACGCGCCCGCCGCCGAACCAGTTCAGCGCGCCGCCGTTGGCGATCAGCCCGGTCGCACCCGCGCCGCCTTCAACCACCGGCAAGGTGCCGTCTTGGTCTTGCGGGTCGGCGGAATACGTTTGCGCTTTTGGCGTGCGGTAGATCTCATTATTGACGATATAGAACACGTTGGCACCATCGAGCACCAGCGCGCCCGCTACGAAGAAGCCACCGGTGCTCACAACAGCTACCGGCGTCAGCGGGTTGGCCAACGAACGGCGATACAAGAAGCCGTTCTGCCAGTAGTACAAGCCGCTGTCGTCGGCGGCCCAACTGCTGGTTTCAGAATCGCAGAAAGCCTGATTCGAAAGTGTGGTAATTGCGCCACCACGAACTGGCCAGCGCCGTAGGTAGCCAGTTTGGGCTGCAGCGGGTTGTGCCCTTGGCGCTGCAATGCTCGGGCCAGGCGATGTACACCGCGCCCAATACAGGTAGCCGCCACCAATTAGCCATTTGTCGCCAGCGGCGATCTGGCCCGCCCCGAACAGATCGCGCATGAACGTGACCTCGCCAGCGGCGGCGGCAAGCGGGGCGGCGAGAACACTTGCAGACACACCATTCACAGGTTGTGCAGCAGCTTGTAGCGAAAACGAGCATAGTGTCGCGAGAGACACGAACACAAGCGCGAGCCGGCCAAATGCGATGTGCATCGCTCAATCCTCCTCTTTAAGGCCTCACCACACTACACCAAGGCAATATAGGGCTGCTCAATGCGTCGTTAGCGGCAGGTACACACTGCGCTGCCCAGGGCCAGGCACAGGCGTGGGCGCAGGCGCGGGCGTGACCGTAGGCGCGGTCAGGCTGTTCGTTAGGCTAAAAGAGGCCGGGATTGCCACACCGGGTGTGTTCGCTTGCACGGTGTAGCTGCCGACGGTTGCGTTGGCGGTGCATTGGAGCGCCGTCGCCACGCCATCGGCGTCGGTCGTGGTATTGTAGCTGCTACCGCCGCCCGCAAAGATGCAACTCGCGCCGCCGCCGGGCGCAAAGAACGTCACGCTAGCACCGACGATCGGGTTGCCGATGCTATCGGTAACTTTGGCTTGTAGCGGCGTGGCGAACGACGTGTTGACCTGCGCGGTTTGCCCGGAACCGGCCTCCACCACACTCGCCGCTGGGCCGTTGACCGTGAGCGTGGCAGTGCTGTCGACGCCGACGGCACCAAACTGGGTCGAAGCCAGCGGGCCGGTCGTGGTGAAGAAGGTGCCTGCTGTCGTGGCTGCCACGGTGGCTGTGATGGCACACGACGCGGCGACGGCCATGCTGATGCCCCCAACCGTGATCACGTTGGCGGCGACGTTGATCGTACCGCCGCAGGTGCCGCTGGGCGTATTCTTCAAACTAAGTTGGCTTGGCAGCGTCGCCGTGAAGCCAACGCCCGTAACCGCGACACCGCTTGGATTGGCGAGCGTCAAGGTCAGCACAGTTGTTCCGCCGCTGCCGATGATCGGGGGCGAGAAGGCCGTAGCCAGCGTTGGGGCGATGAACTCATACGCGCCGATGTCGCAGCGGGTGCCGAACGGGCGCGTGAAGCCGCGCTGGTCGAGCTTGTTGACACGTGCAGCAGCACAAGCGCTGTCGTCGCCGGTGTCGATCGCGGCGCTGCCCGCCCGCAACGCCATCGTCTGGGTCTGGCCGCCGTTGTCGGCGAGTGCAACGAGTTTGTGGTCGCCGCTCTGGTCATTCTTGGCGGCGCTCAGACCACAGGTGGTGCTGAGATATTCCAGATTATAGCCGCCACCAACGATGATCCCGCCACAATTTTCGGCCAGCGCATTGCCGGAGATGATGGTGTTAGAGATGGTCACGCCCGAACCGCTCAGGCCGCCAAAGATGCCGCTGCCGCTCTTGGTGCCGGTTGCGGAACCACTGCCGCCCACCGCACCATTTTCGATGATGGTACTGTTGAGCACCGTCAGGTTATCGCCGCCGGCAAATTGATAAATACCACCACCGGCCGCGTTGCCACCAGGGCGCGTCGTGCCGCCTGTGCCACCGATGGCTCGGTTGCGATACAGCGTGCTGTTGACCAAGAATGGCGCATTGTTGTTGTCGCTGAACAGCGCGCCACCCTCGGCGCTGCCGCCACCATACCCACCACTCGCGCCGCCCTGGGCGACGTTGCCGTTGAAGGTGCTGGCGCTGATGGTGTAGGTGTTGTTGCTTCGGTTGTAGATCGCGCCGCCATTGGCACTGCCGCTCCCGTTGCCATAGCCAATGCCGCCGGTCGCAGTGTTGGTGCTCAGCGTGCTGGTTAGCACTGTCATTGCGCCGTAATCGGCAGCAATCGCGCCACCTGTCGCATCGCCACCGCCGTTCATGCCGCCATTGCCGCCGGTCGTAGTGTTTTGCGAGAAGGTGCTGGTTGCGATGGTCATGAGCCCGGTACCGTGATGGTAAATCGCGCCCCCTGTTGCATCGCCACCATAATTGCCGTTGCCGTTGCCACCTTTAGCACTGTTGGTGGTGAATGTGCTGTTGCTGATGTTGATCGCATCGTTACGATAGGTATAAATCGCACCCCCTTCAGCATCATCACCATACGAACTGGCGCTATTCGCGCCCGTCACTGAATTGCCTGTGAAGGTAGCGTTGTCGATGCGGAGCACGTTGGGGCTGGCAAGACCATCCCAAATAGCCCCGCCTTGACGTTTGGCCTGGTTGTTGGTAAAGCTTGTACTGTTGGATATGGTGAGCGCCCCATTGTTGGCATAGATAGCACCGCCATTGCCACCTGAAATGTTGCCTTCAAAGCTGGCATAGCTAATCGTGGTCGTCCCACCGTTAAAGAAAATCCCCGCTCCGTAGTTGTCGGTGGTGTTGTTGTTGTAACCCCCGCTACTAATGCCGAGCAGCGTGCCGTTGTTGAACAGCCCGCCACCGCCGTAGGACGCCTTGTTGAAGCCGAAATAGACCTGGTTGAGCGTGGCGGTCGCACCAAAAGCGTTGAAGATACCGCCACCTTCCACGGCTTGGTTCGAGTCGAAGAACACATAGGTCAGCACGATCGTACCGGCGTTATACAGGCCACCACCACTGCTAGGTGACGCGCCGCTGGCATTGCCATTGGCGATTTTGATATTGTTGAGGGTGAGCGTGGCGCCGACACTAACGAACAGGACGCGCACGTTGTTCGCGCCGCTGATCGTCACCTGGTTGCCGTTGTTGCTGCCATCGATCGAGGTGTTCTTCGAAATGACCTTTTGGTTGGTCACGGTGATCGTCGCTGGGCCACCGCAGTTGAACGTGATATCGCCGCCCACGGCCAGGGCCGCGATCAACCCGGCTTCGGTGCAGTTGGTCACAACAGTAGGAGCGGCGAGCGTGGTGGCGGGAAAGGCAGCCAATGAACTGCTCAACACGAGTAAACAGGCCAGAACCGTGGGCAGCCTGCTGATCAGGGAACGTCGCATGATCGACATGATGGGGTCCTTTCTACGAGACCTGCCTGAACAGGTCGCTAACGTTTATGAGGCGTTGCGTCTGGGCAACGTATGTCGCATTGCGAAAATGGGATGGACTCAAGAACGGTGGAGGCAGTGCTACCCGCACCCAAACACACCACCATCAGATCACCGAACATCAAACAGAGTGAGGAACGCGCTGGTCATCCAGCGTGACCAGAACCAAGTACAGCCAATCACCAAAGCGATTCGGGCTTCCCTCAGCCTCGTCCGCCGCAAGTCGAGCGAACGAGAAGTACGTCTTCACTCAATCCTCCTTTGTGGGCAGACAGCCTAACAACCGTTCGATTGCCGCAGCAAGCGCGTGGGCAAACGGTGCGACACTATCGCCGCCCTGATCGGGAACAAGACTTATCGCAGTGGTTTTGCCGGAACCTACGTCAATTACTTGGGTGCGCCACGCGGTGCTGCCTGGTTCTCGGCGCAACCTCACGATCAACGTCAACGTGTGTGCTGCGCCGCGATCATCTGTTTCGGGTGTGTGCTGTGGCATGTCCACAGCATAGCGAAGGGGTAGCTAAAGAAGTGGCTAAAGAACGGTGCCGGCTTGAATCTGTGCGGCGAGCGTCGCGGTTTCGGGTGTAGGAGCCACACCTAAATCCTGGGCCAGCAGTTCGGCAAAATGCGCGTAGTGGGCAAGTGCCGCGCCGCCTTCGCCTTGCCGCGCCAGGCTGCGCATCACGCCGCGCTGCGCCGCTTCGCCATACGTATCTAGCGCGATCGCGCGGTGGTAGGCATCAGCCGCAGCGATGTAGTGGCCGTTGGACAGATGCATCTCACCAAGCGCCAGCAGCACCTCAAGCGCCTGCTGGTGCAACCGCTCGCGCCGGATCAGCACGAGATCGCTTTCTAACTCGCCACATGTCATGTCGCCGGTGTACAGCGCGGCGGCGGTGCGCAAATGATCGCCACGCTGTGCTGGGCTGCTGGCCAGCGCTTGCTCAAAGGCTGCGACATCGAGCCAACTATGCAGCGTGCGGTTAAAGGCATAGCGCCCGCCATCAAAAATAATCCATTCCGCCCGACCCAGCGCGCGGCGCAGATGATACACTGCCATGCGAAAGTTCTGCTTGAGCTGTTCCGCCGAAGCATCCGGCCAGAGCGCCGCGCCGATTTCGGCTTTATCGGCGGAATCGACGAGCAGCAGAAACAACAGCAAATCTTTAGTTTTGCTGTACACCCAATCGTCGCCCGTCAACTCACGCCCGTTGCATACAACGCGCAAGCGGCCGAACAAGAAAATCTGCAGTTCTGGTGGCGGCGCGCTAGGCAGCGGGCGCTGCGGCAAATACACTGCCGAAAGCGCAAGTTCTGCGGCCTGCGCCATGTTCAGCATTTCGCCATCGGCAACACTCAGTGCGTATTCGGTTGGTGTGAGTGCAGCGCGGGCAGTTGCGCTGGCGTTCGCCAGCAATGCAGCGTCGTTGCCAAGATAGGCGAAATCTTCGGCCTGCACTGCTCGCAGCCCAGCAACGAACAGTGCTGTAGCTTGGGCTGGGTAGCCAAGCCGAACAACGAGATAGGCACAAAAATGAATCGTGCCAGCAATTCGGTGGGTTCGTTTGAGCTGTAGATACAAGCGCAACCCTTCGCTTAGGCAGTCGGCAGCTTCAGTGTGATCGGCGCTATTGATTGCAGTGTGGCCCAAGTGAACAAGAAACTGCGCGGCCATACCGACCGCGCCGAGGTCACGGGCCATCTGCAAACCTTCGCGATAGCGTTCGTTCGCCGTGGCAAAATCCTGGCGGTAGTGGGCAACTTCGCCCAGGCCGTTGATGGCGTACATCTGATACGAAGGATGGTCAATTGCGCGCAGATGCGCCAAGCTTTCCGCATAGGCTGCTTCCGCCGCCACCAATTCGTTCGTATCGAGCATGAGGTTTGCCAGGCTGATCAGCAGCAGCGCAGTGGTCAAACGGTCACCATCGGCGCGGGCAATCGCCAACCCTTGGCCATAATACTGGCGGGCTTGGCTGAAGTCGCCTTCGTTCTTAGCGATGTGTGCCAGTCCATTCAGTATCTGGCTGGTGCCGCGCCGGTCACCAAGCTCGCGGTAGAGATCGAGACTTTGCTGGTAGTGTATGCGAGCTTCGGCGGGCGCGCCCTTCATTTCGGCATAAATACCCAGCCGGTAGCGCGCGTCGGCAATGCCTGCGGCGTACTCAAGCGTGAGCGCTTCGGTAAGTGCGGCACTGGCGGCGCGGTGCATGCCGTCGTAGTCGCCCTGGCGGTAGGCCAAAAAGCTTTCGCTGTTCCAGGCTTTAGCCGAGGTGATGCGCGGTTCGACTGGCGCACGCGCCCGGCCACGGGCCAGCCAATTCCGCCCTTCGCTGATCGAAACACTATTCCAAAAAGAGACCAGTGCGCTCGCCAGCCGCAGCATAGCATCAGCATCGCCAGTTTCCTCGGCTGTTTGCAGCGCGCTACGTATGTTTTCGTGCTCAAGCACAAGCTGGGCAAGCCAGGCATCCTGTCGGGCGACATCGAATGTGCGCTCGGCGCGTTCGCCAAGCGCAACCGCCCACGCAAGCTGGCGGACGCGGGTTGCCATGCGCTGGCCCGTTTCGGCAAGCCGCTCTGCGGCATACTGCCGGGCCACTTCATGCAGCCGGTAGCGCATGGTTTGATCATCTGGTGTGACCATGACCAACGATGCATCGACGAGTTCGGCAAGTGCGTCGAGCGGTGCCGAAACAAGACATACGGCTTCGACAGCAGCGAAATCGAAGCTGCCGGCAAAGACCGATAATTGGCAAAACAGCGCTTGCTCGTTGCTGTTGAGCAGCGTATAGCTCCATTCGAGTGCGCCGCGTAATGAGCGTTGGCGCAGCGGCAGAGCAGGTTCGCGGCTAGCGAGCAGGCCAAGGCTTCGGCCCATATGCTCGGCGATCTGTGCCACGCTCAACAGCGTCACTCGTGCGGCAGCAAGTTCAATTGCCAATGGAACACCATCGAGCTGCGTGCAAATAGTGGCAATGGTAAGCGCCGCATTATCGTTTGCTGTAAACGAAGCAAGGCGCGCCGTCGCCCGCAGACGAAATAACGCCACCGCATCAGGAGCATCAAGTGGCGGAATCGGCACGCGCATTTCGGAATCTAAGCCAAGTGGCTTGCGACTGGTTGCGAGGATATGAAGCTGCGGGCAGGCAGCAAGAAGCTGAACACAAAGTGTGCGGCATGGATCGTGGAGGTGTTCGCAGGTATCAAGGACGAGCAGTGCCTGCGTGGCATGCAGCGCAGCGACAAGCGTTTCGAGCCAGGATGTACCGCGCTGTTCAGCCAGCCCCCATGCTGCGGCAACCGCTTGCGGCACGGCGGTTCCTTCCGACAGCGCTGCAAGGTCAACCCAATGTACACCGCCAGCAAATACAGCTGCGGTGGTACAATCCCGTGCAAGCTGCTGCGCGATGCTGGTTTTGCCAACCCCGCCCGGGCCAATCAACGTTAGCAGGCGCTGGGCAACGACATGCGGCGCAAGTTCGGCAAGCAACGCATCTCGCCCGATAAGCTCACGCTCGGCAAAGGTCATTGCCAAAACCTGTTGTTTCTCGGTGGTCAATGCCATACGTTGGGTTGAAGCAGAGCGCATTCGCTCAAAAGGGTAAAGCCACGCGAGAAGCCTATCGCGAATTATACACGTCCTGCAATAGGGTGTGGGTGCCTGCCTTGGAGAGGACGTAATGAAGGCTGGTTGCACCATCGTGCTCATGGCCAGCACAACGTTCATACTCGTGTTTTGGGGTACCATAATCGAAACTATGACAGGACTTTCGCTTAAGGAGTCTTTTTCGCCTGCGGCGGGCAAGGAATTGATTTTTCTGTGTTAGTTTTTTGCGCTGCGGCGAAAAAAACTACCACAGAAAGCGTATATCTTGGTAGCAAGCGAAAGTCCTGTATGAATCTCGTCTCGACACGAACCGCTCGAAGCAAGGGAATATGCCAATGATAATGCTAACGCACGATCGGCCCAAGGCCGGCTATATCGATGTCGGCGACTTGAAGATTTACTATGAAGATCATGGTGTGGGTTGGCCGCTTGTGCTTCTTCATGGCGGGCTTACCACCGGCGACATGATGTGGGGCGATCGCGTGCCTGCGTTGGCGCAATACTTCCGCGTTATTGTGCCGGATTCGCGCGGTCACGGTCGAACCAATAACCCGGCAGGAACGCTGAACTACAGCCAGATGGCTGATGATGTTGCTGGCTTGATCAGCGCGCTTGGCTTGATACGGCCGACAATTATTGGCTATAGCGATGGTGCCCAGATTGCGCTTGAACTTGGGCTGCGACATCCAGATCAAATGACGGCGCTGATTCTTGGCGGCGTGGTTACACAGCCGACAACACAGTATCTGGCGGCATTAGGCGACATGGGCTTTTCCCAGCCCGGCCAGCTCGATTTCGATCAGTTCGAGCGAGTATACCCCGAATTCTTTGACACAATCAAAACCGCGCACGCGCATGTGTATGGGCCTGAGTATTGGCGCAGATTCTTTTTGCAGATCTCCGAACTGTGGCTCGGTCTTCCTACATATGCGGATGAAGCGCTGGCCACCATTCTGGTTCCGTCGCTGATCATCACTGGCGACCGCGATGAAACAGGCTCACTCGATGAGTCACTTCGATTGTACCGGCTCCTTCCAAAGGCGGAACTCGCGGTCATTCCCGACGCCGATCACTCGGCGGGCGAATCGGAACTCTTTTGGGGTGCGGTTCAAGATTTCTTGATACGTCATGTCGCCTGAAGGAGTTGCTACACCAGGGCTAGCGCAAAGCCTTTGGAGGTGCGCTCCAAACCTCGCTTT
>JACMIM010000276.1 GCA_014381165.1 Roseiflexaceae bacterium | reverse complement strand
TGCGGCGCGGTGGTTGGCTGCAGCGCGGTTGGCGGGGCTACTTGGGCGGTGGACGCGCCCGCAGCAGGCGATGCTACGTTGGTAGGCAACTCCCCGCCAGAACTGCATGCCACAAGCAGCAGCGCCAGAACGACGGTGCTCGTGATTTGCACAAGTGATTTCGACTGATTGCAGATTGCGGATGATGTCATGTTTACTCAATTCTAAACGCAGTAAAATTCTCCTGCTCGGTCGCCATGATCACGATACCCATGGTACCATACTGCCGTGCTGTACTGCCAGTTACATCACGAAGAACAAAGAACAAAGAACGAAGAACAGGTTCCGCAATTCGCGCGTTCCCGGTGTGCGCGTTCCCGGTGCGCGTGTTCCCGGCGTTAAAGCGCCGGGCTATTGGGTTCTGTGTTCTGTGTTCTGTGTTCTACGGTTCTGTGTTCTTTGTTCTCAAGAGAGATTACGTATGCGCCGCTATTACCTACTCGTTGCCATCATGACGATCGCGGGCGCGAGTTTGCTTCTGCCAAGTGTGCGGGGCGTGATCAGCGCAGTGGTTCGCCCCGAGCCGCCGCCACAGATCACGCCCTTGGCCGTGTCACTGCCGGTTGCCACCGCCACCGCCAGCGCTGCGCCCACAGCCACCGATAGCCCAACGGCACTGCCAAACGCGCAAGCATCGTCGCCCACGGAAGCGCCAAGTCCGACAGCGACACCACCACCTGCACCAACGCCGACCAGCGGCCCAATCGAAGTTGGCGGGCGATGGTACGATGCGTATATCCCAGCGGCGACCAAAGACCAACAGGATTATCAGTATTCGTGTGAATTCGACGCGGCCTGGGTTATTTTGGCGACCTATGGCGTCAGCGCCAGTGTCGACGAGCTGGTGGCGGTTGTTGGTGTGGATACGAGTGTCGAGCCAACCATGCGCGAAACACGCGACGGTGTGCTGATCTACGGCGGCGATATCGACAACTATCTGTCTGGTGATATCGACAAAAACTTTCTGGCGCGCAGCACTGGCAACGCCATGCAGAAGGCCTTTATTCAGTATGGATTGCAATCAACGGCAGTCAACGACCGCGCATCAGTCGAGGCGGCATTGCGCGCCGGCCAGCTTGTGTGGATGAAGACGACGGTTGATTTCAAGCCCTGGCGTACCGCAACTTGGGTGATGCCCAGTGGTGAACGGCGCGCCGTGGTGCTTGGCAACGATCACGCTGTGGTCGCAATCGGCTTTAGCGAGCGCGGCGTGGCCATCCGCGATGTGCTGGGGCCAACCAGCAGCAACTGGAACCGTCCGTATGAGTACGAGGTCAGCTGGGATACGTTTCTTGCCTCGTGGGGAGCGCAAGGTTTTGATGGGCTGGCGGTTGCGCGCCCCGCACAGCCGTGAGCGGCGATCACACCGTGCCGGTTGGCTATGGCGCGCGCTGGCGGCAGCTGAACCGCGCGGCATGGCTGTACCTGATTCACGCCGCGCTGATCACGGGTAGCTTGGCGATCACCAGCCTGTTGTATAACGTGGCCATTCTGTCGCTTGGCTATGATCGCCGCTTTCTCGGCCTGCTTAGTAGTGCTGGGGTGGCGGCGGCGGTTCTGTTCAGCTTGCCATTGTGGTGGCTTGCCGCGCGTATTGGCTTTCGGCGCGCGCTGCTGGCAAGCGCGCTGCTCCAAGCTGCTAGCGCATTCACATTCGCCCTGTGGCCCGCTGCGCCACTGCTGCTTGCTGCCGCTGCGCTGACCGGGGTAGCAGCAGTGCTATTCCAGGTCAGTGCGCCGCCATTAATGATGGAATACACCGATGATGCCACTCGCGACCACCTGTTTAGCGCGAATGCGGCGGTGAACATTGGCGTTGCTGGGCTGGGCAGTTGGCTGGCGGGGCGGCTGCCAGCGCTGTTCGGCGGCTGGTTTGGCCTGGGCGAAGAAAGCGCGCTGGCGTATCGCTATGCCTTTGCTGCCGCAGGCGCAGGGCTGCTGCTGGCGATCATTCCGCTGCTTGCCATGCGCGAGACACCCCACGCACAGAATCCGCAGCCGACGCTTGCCCCGGACGAACGTGCTGCCAGCCTGAGCACGCGGCTGCCCGCATCACTGCGTGTACTTGCCGCTAACTGGCGGCCGCTGGCGCAGTTGCTCGCGCCGCCGCTGCTGATTTCCGTTGGTGCCGCGCTGCTGATCCCCTACCTGAATCTCTTTTTCAAAGATCGCTTCATGGTCGGGGATGCGACGCTGGGCAATATCTTTGCGCTGCTTGGCTTGGGCACCGGCGGCGCGGTGCTGGCTGCGCCGCTGCTTTCGGCGCGCTTCGGCACAATCCGCACCGTGGTGCTGGTTCAGGCGCTCTCGATCCCGTTTCTGCTCCTCCTGGGCTGGACGCCGCTGCTTGGTCTGGCAATCACGGCGGCGCTCATGCGCGCGGCGCTGTTCAACATGAGCGCGCCGCTCTATGATGCCTTCGCCCTTGCGCAAACCCCGCCACCCGCCCGCCCTGCAGTGATCGGCTGCGTGAATGCGGCCTACAGCGCTGGCTACTTGGTCGGCCCACTGATCAGCGGGGTGGTGCAGGAGCAATACGGCTTTGCGCCGCTGTTCATCGCAACCGCATGCTGCTACACGCTTGCGGCGCTGCTGATCTACATCTGGTTTGTGCGCGCCACAACGACGCCCACGCTTGCGAGAAACGTCGATTCAAGCTGAAGCTGCGCAAGGCGGCGTGTACAGATCGTTAGCTGCTAATTCACACTACGCTCCGTCGATACGCCAGCGAATGCCGCTGTCGAGTAAAGCCAAGCTCGCAGTAGCCTGCGATAGTACGTTCCTCATCGCCCCACGACTCAAGCACGATGGCTGTTTGTCCCTGCTGGCGTAAGCGCTCCATGCCGGCGAGCACGAGTGAACGATAGAGACTGGATTGCCGATGCGTCGGCACGACGCCTGGTGCATCGAGGTATCCGATGCTGTGATCCTGATTGGCATGCACATTGCTCGCTGGGCGCACGCGGCAAATGCCGACAAGCGCCTCATCCGCATCAGCCAACAGCAAGATGTTTGCAGCGGTTTCCGGCTCCGACCAGCCCTGTATATCCGTTTCCGTGGTAAGTTTATGGCCGAAGCGATCGCCATAACTGCGATTGAGCACGTCGACCAAGCCGGGCAGGTTAGCTATCTGACTGAAGCGGCGGAGCGTATAGCCAGGAGGCCAGTGTGGCGCTTCAATCGCGTAGGGCATGGATGCATGCAGCTCAACAAAGGCACCAGCAACCTGAAACCCATGATTGTGAAGAAACGGATGGGCAGCAGGGTTGGTTGCGTCTGCATACACTGCGACATGTGTTGCAGCTTGCTCACTGGCACGAACAAGCGTGCGCCGCAGCAGCTCACGACCTAAACCACGGCGTCGCCAGTCCGGATGCACGCCGACATAGATATCGGCGGTGGGCGTCGTTGGCATTTTCCACGAATCCCCATACCCGATCAGCTGATCGTCCTGTTGGGCGGCAGTAGCAACCCAGCGGTCACGGAGGAGATCACGCCCCGGCCAAGCCAATTGCTCACGTTGCTGGTCTTCAGTCGTGGCTTCGCCACTATGGTCAACAGCATCAATCGCATTGATCAGGCAAACCAAGGCCGGAAAGTCATGCGTAGGATCAAAGCGGCGAACAAGAAACGGCGGGGCTACTCCTTCGGCAGGCATACGTCACCTTTCGGCTGTCATGGTACGCGGCACAGTTTAGCATAGCCCCTCACCTCACCAAGCAGCAGATCCGAGCGCAATACCTGCAAGCGCATCCGCGCGTTTGGCATCATCACCGAGCGCATCAAAGATAATCAACCCTTCCAGTATCGCCAACATGAGCGCCGCC
>JACMIM010000275.1 GCA_014381165.1 Roseiflexaceae bacterium | reverse complement strand
CGCCACCAAAGCGATGGGTATTGACATGCACCGGCAAGAGCGGATCCATTAAAGCACAAAGCGCATCAGACACGCGTAAGCCGGTGGTGGTCGGGATATGTGGGGTGCGCGTGCGTGTTCGCGGCACCGCTGGTTTCGTTTGCATAACCAGGCAGTATACCATATCGGGTTATTCGGACAGGCTCTAAAACTGCTTTGTGTATTTGTTCTACAACAAAAGAAAAAACCACCATACCTACCCAAAATTCCATCAAAAGTCGTAGTGCGATGGCTTGACACGCACGCTGGATTCTTGATATTCTGATAGAAGAACGTTGTTCCTGATATGATAGGTACGCAAATGGCCTTTGGAAGAACCAGCGTGGCGCAGAAGTATGTGATCACCACGTGCTTCGCTCCCGAGCGCGTGTGCGGTGTTCCTGGGTTCGCCGTCGAAGATAGGGATACTGCGCCCATTTTCCGACGGCTTTTAATTATGTAAAGCAGCTAAGCGACAGCATAGCGGCCGTGGGCGACAGTATCTGCGCTCACGGCCTTTTCTTTTTTTGGCCGCGGGCGCATTCGCGCCGCCCGCGGCTTTTGTGCGCTTCCAGTGCGCTCACACGGGTGGCATGGCGGGGGAACATGCTTTCTCACGGGGGCAGCACAATGCAACAACGAAACAACAATAGCAATGCCGATCATGGGCGCGTGATCATTTCCAGCCGCAACAACCCGGCGGTGAAGGCGATTCGCGCGCTGAGCAGCCGCAAGCAGCGCGACAGCGCTGAACGCTTTTTCGTCGATGGCCTGCATCTGGTGGCGGCGGCAACCCAACAGCAGGCCGATATCGAGACCTGTGTCGTCGCGCCTGAACTGTTAACCAGCGCGTTTGGTCGCGAACTTGCGCGGGCGCTGGCTCACAGCGGCGCGCACATGATCGAGGTGACAGCCGATGTTTTTCAAAGCCTGGCAGCTAAGGAGCATGCGCAGGGCCTGGGTATTGTGGCGCGTCAGCGCTGGCTGGATCTGGCGAGCGTTCGGCCGAAGGCGGGGCAGTGCTGGGTGGCGCTTGACACAGTACAGTACCCTGGCAACCTGGGCACCATCCTGCGCACTTGTGATGCGGTCGGCGGCGCGGGGGTGATCTTGCTCGGCAATACTACCGATCCCTACGATCCGGCGGCTGTGCGCGCCAGCATGGGTGCGATCTTCTCGCAGCGACTGGTGCGGGCCAGCTTCGCGGAATTTGGCGCGTGGTGCCGCCGCCGCGGCGTCACCGTGGTCGGCACATCGCCGGCTGCCGCGCAGGATTACCAGGCGGTGGCCTACCAGCCGCCGCTGGTGCTGCTGATGGGCAGCGAGCCGCGCGGGCTTTCGCGCGAGCAGCAGGCGCTGTGCGATGTGATGGTCAACATTCCCATGGTCGGCCATAGCGATTCGCTCAACCTGGCGGTGGCGACCGGGATCATGCTGTACGAGGTGTTCAATCAGCAGCGCGGGGGGCGCGCTGCGAAGTAGTTCATCGGTTATGGCGCTACTTTGCGTGGTTTGCAACGTCTGGGTCAGCGGCAATACGAGATCTTGGGTGTCTGGACGAGCGGCTCGCGCTGACGCGGGCCAAGAAGGCCAGTTTGCTGCTGGTGCTCGCGCATCCCAAGATCTCACTGTATAATAACCCGGCCGAGTTGAGGGCTATGTATGTGCAGACTGTTGGCTCTATGACGCCCGACGGAGCGCATCTATGCGGGTTGCATCACGAGGGCGTTCCTCACACCTCGGCCGTGTGAGGAACGCCTGAAGGCGAACAAGTATGAAGCAGACCTACGCACCGAAACAGCTCACGGTCGGAGTTGTCTCGACTCCAGGTGATCCGCAGCTGGGTACTGTCATCAATGGCGTGGTCGAGATCATTCACCAGCGCGGTGGGCGGGTTATCAATCTCGCCGCGCCGATTGAGGTGGTCGGCATGCCACTACCGGCAAACGACGCCATCGATGGCTGGATCGTTGTCCACTGGCAGGAAGGTTTGCCGGCGCTGGCTGCAACGGGCGCCCCTATTGTTACCGTCAATCTTGTGATCGATGGGGTGGCTTGCCCTGCTGTGCTTCCAGACAATGTTGGCGGAACCTACGCGCTCATTGCGCATCTGATCGGGCTCGGGCATCGCCGGATTGCCTTCATGGGCGACATGCGCCACAAGGATATTCGTGACCGCTATAGATCGG
>JACMIM010000274.1 GCA_014381165.1 Roseiflexaceae bacterium | reverse complement strand
TCTATACTGAGTATCGTACCCGCGTCGCGGGTGTTTGTCAAGAACATGCTACGCCAGGCGCGTTGCAACAATCGCTCGAATCGCTGGAAGATCGCGCTTGAGAATTTGCCACGTCGCCCCCCGATCGCTGCTAACGCCGAGCTGCCCGCCTTCACTGCCGGCATAGACCGTGTCAATATGGTAGCGTGCTGCCGCGAGTGTCGTCACGTCGCTTTCCCACGCTTCACCAGTGGGCTGTTGCCAGGTCGCCCCGTTGTCGGCGCTGCGGGCGATGCGCCCAGACGTAAGCGCCAACTGCGCTGGCGGCGTGCCGACGAGCATCACCACGATATTGCTGGGGGCATCGCTGGAATCTGTACGTGTCGTCCAGGTGCTCCCGCCGTCGTCGCTCTGTTCGCTGCCGCCACCAGCGCGATACACGATCACCTGCTGTGCTGTTGTTTTTGCGCCATCGAACGCCAGGACTGGTGCCTGATCAAATTGCTGCCAGCTACGGCCGCCGTCGGCGCTGCGCCAGAGGCCCTGATCGCCGCCAGCCAGCACAACATCGGGCGTTTCGTAGAGTGGCCAGACTGCCCGCACGGCCTGGCCGCGCAACCCGTGGCCGATCCGCAGCCAGCGTCCACTTGCACCTGGATCACTCAACAGCACCACGCCGTCGTCGGTACCAACAAACAGCAGGCCTGCTTTTGCCATGGTATTTCTCCTGCCGCAAGGTAGCGGCTCGATATAAAGCGCTGCTACAACGCCTTGGTCGATTGGGTGAACACGACGATACCACGGCTTTCGCGCTCAACGACGGGTAGACCGTGGCGAGCGAAGGCGGCCAGCAGTATGTCGAGTGAGAAGAAGACCACGCCGCCCGGCTCGAATGCTCGCTGAATAAGCCGACCAACGCTGGTACGCGCTGTTGTCAACACCATGGCGACAAAGCGGCCGTTTGGAACCAGCACACGGCTAGCCTCGCGCAAACATTGGTCGAGGTCGCCTATCTCGTTGAGCGAGCCGCCGATAGTTGCGCCGCTCATGCTAGCGCTAGCGAATGGCAGGGACTGCGCCGATGCGCGCACAAACGAGATGCGCAGCCTGGCAGCACGGGCACGCTGCTGGGCATCACGTAACATCGGCAGCGCGTGGTCGAGCGCCGCAACGTGGCCGCTTGCAGCGCCCATCGCGCGAGTAAGCGCGCGGGCATATAGCCCATTCGAGCAGGCGATATCGAGAAAAAGGCCGCCGCGCGTGGGCTGCACCAGCCGAGCAATCAGCGGCAGTTCAAGGCGGTAGGGAAATGGCGACTGGGAGAGGAGCGTAAGCGAAAAAGGACGCCACACGCGCTCGTAGCCCCAGGCGGTTAGTGGCCATTCGTTAACCCGTTGTGCGGGCGTGGTCGGCTGTGGTGTGCCAAGAAAGTCCGCGATGCCTTCGCGGACTGGGTAGCTACGATCACATTGGCCACAGTCAAGGATCGCGTCGAGTATCTCACCGTCGGCGGCGCGTTGGCCTACTTCAGGCTGTAGGTGTGAGTGGCAACTGGGGCAGCGCAGCGCGGGCAGGATTTCGCTGTACACAGGCAGCCATTCTGCTAATCTCGGCCATCGTCACTGTGTTGTGTGTAGAACATACCGTTATACTACCTCTTTCGCATAGCTATGGGGTAGGTGCAAACCGTTGCGCCTAATCAGCGTGACAAACTGCTCGACCAGCACAGGGTCCCACTGGGTACCCGCGCCAGCGTCAAGCCGTGCGATGCTTTCTTCCTGGCTCAGGGCGGCGCGGTAGGGTCGATCGGTCGTCATCGCATCATATGAGTCGGCAATCGCGACAATCCGTGCGCCGATCGGAATTGACGCGCCGCCAATGCTATCTGGATAGCCGCGCCCGTCCCAGCGCTCGTGGTGATGACGAACAATTGGCTCGACCTTACTGGCGAAGCGCATCTGCGAAACGATCCGTGCGCCGATCTCCGGGTGCTTTTCCATCTGAAGGCGCTCGTCGGAGGTCAAAGCATCAGGCTTTGTTAGGATCGCCTCGCTCACGCCGATCTTACCAATGTCGTGGAGGATACCACCGTAGCTCACCGCCTGCACACAATCGTCCTCTAGGCCGCAGGCACGCGCCAGCTGTTCACTGTAGTATTTGAGCCGGCGGAGATGGCCCTCGGTGTAGCTGTCCTTTTCCTCGATCGCCAGGGCCAGCATGAAGATGACGCTTTCGGTATGCTCAAGTTGGTCGGTCAGGCGCTTGATGCGCAGCTGCGATTGAATACGCGCCTTGAGCATGCTTTGTTCGAATGGCTTGGCCAGAAAATCGTCGGCACCAACTTCCATACCGCGCTTGCGGTGCTCGAAATCATCCTGACCAGTCAGCATAGTGATGGGAATCAGCGCCGTTTGCACATCATTTTTAAGCGTCTGACACACCGTGAAGCCATCGACAAACGGCATCATCACATCGAGGAGAATCAGATCTGGCTTCTGCTTGGCCACACTTGCAAGCGCCTCCGCGCCATTGCGGGCAATGGTGACGCTGTAGCCATCGCGGATGAGTAGGCGTGAAAGAACATCTATGATCGCAGGTTCGTCGTCAACAATGAGGATTTGCGCGGGCATGAGTACGTCCTCCTTGCAGCAAGGGCAAGGTTTGTGTGATGGTGCTAGCCGCATGAGGCCGATATATATGCGATCAACTATACGATGTTCGCAGTAATGTAGTATAGCACGCCTGCATATTCATTTTGTAACCAATCGTGGGGGAGCAGCGTGGGGGAGCGTATCTTGTGTTAGGACGAATGCGTCCATGGCGTTGAGCAGGCGGGGAAGATCGACTGGACAGGGCAGAGCAAGCACAGCTACAAGCTTTGGGCGGGCTTTATGCCAGTTGCGCAGAAGACCGCGTGGATTACCACGTTGCCAATGGACGAGCGCGGCGGCAGTTTGAATAAGGGCTTTGTAAAAGGTTGCTATAGGCTCTTGCGCTAAACGCCAACTCGTCTCCCACTCTTCGTGAGCGTGCCAGTAGTG
>JACMIM010000273.1 GCA_014381165.1 Roseiflexaceae bacterium | reverse complement strand
CGAAGGCCATCTAGCCTTCGTCTTTTTTGTGCCATGCTGGCATACAGCTTGAACAAGGAAGGAAATGGTGCCGACCGCCTTGGTAGCTATTGTGCTACCAGTTCCCGACGACCATTGCGCGTGTGCGATTCCTCGCCCAGTGGCAGCAGGCGCTGGTCGCCCTCGCGGTAGGTGTTGGTTGCCGCTGCCACAAAATCGCGGAACAGTGGGTGCGGGCAGTT
Source organism: Roseiflexaceae bacterium (assembly GCA_014381165.1). Taxonomy (GTDB): domain Bacteria; phylum Chloroflexota; class Chloroflexia; order Chloroflexales; family Roseiflexaceae; genus JACMIM01. Next base: position 5,579 of record JACMIM010000273.1, on the reverse strand, counting down.
CGGGCGCGAAAGAAACTCGGGGTGGAACTGCGTTGCGACAAACCAGGGATGATTCTTAAGTTCGATAATCTCGACCAGCCGACCATCAGGCGATTGGCCACTGATCACAAGGCCGGCGCGCTCTAGCAGTGGGCGGTACTTGTTATTAAATTCAAAGCGGTGGCGGTGGCGCTCCATTACCTGCTCGGTCGCATACGCTGCTGCCGCCTTGGAACCCGCCGCTAGCACACATGGGTAGGATCCCAGCCGCATGGTACCACCTTTGTCAGTTATGTCGAGCTGATCTGGCATGAAATCGATCACTGGGTGCGCTGTGTGCGGCACGAATTCCGTGCTGTTCACATCGCGGTCGCTAATCACATGGCGAGCAAATGCGATGGTAGCGCATTGCATGCCCAGGCACAGCCCGAGATACGGCACATTATTGGCCCGCGCGTATTCGGCCGCTGCAATCTTGCCCTCGACGCCCCGATAGCCAAAACCGCCTGGTACAACAATGCCATACACGCCGCGCAGCAGCGTTTCGGCACCCTCACGCTCGATCTGCTCCGCAGAAATCCAGCGCAGATCCACGTCGATACCCTGCTGGACGCCAGCGTGACGCAGCGCCTCGACCACGCTCAAGTAGGCGTCCTTTAGCTCGACATACTTACCCACCAGGGCGATTGGCAGCAGGCGTTTGGGCGCTTTGATTTGCTCGACCAGCCGCTCCCAGTCCTTGAGTTGTGGCGCGCTAGCACCAATACCCAGCCGCTCGACAACATAGCGGCCCAGGCCAGCCTCCTCCAGCACCAGCGGCACCTCGTAGATCGTTTCGACTGTTTGCAGGGGAATCACCGCATCGACATCGACATCGGCAAACAACGCGACCTTCTCGCGCACCTCGTCGGTAATCGGGTGATCGGCGCGGCAGACAATGATATCGGCGCTTATGCCGACGCGGCGCAGCTCCATCACCGAGTGCTGAGTCGGCTTGGTCTTGACCTCATCGGTTGCGCCGATATGCGGCAGGAGTGTGACGTGAATGTAGAGCACATTGTCGCGGCCTACGTCCTTGCGCATCTGGCGGATTGCCTCCAGAAACGGCAGGCCCTCGATATCGCCGACGGTGCCACCAATCTCACAGATGACGACATCGGCGTGCGAATGGCGCGCGGCGGCGGCAATACGGCCCTTGATCTCGTTGGTGATATGTGGAATAACCTGAATGGTGCCACCGAGATAATCGCCACGCCGCTCTTTTTGAATAACCGAGGAGTAGATCTGGCCGGTCGTCACATTACTCAACCGCGAGAGATTTTCATCGATAAAGCGCTCATAGTGGCCGAGATCCAGATCGGTCTCGCCGCCGTCCTCGGTCACGAATACCTCGCCATGCTGATAGGGCGACATGGTACCGGGATCGACATTAATATAGGGGTCAAGTTTTTGGATCGAAACCCGTAGACCGCGCGCCTTGAGCAGGCGGCCAAGCGAGGCGACGGTGATACCTTTGCCGACAGACGACGCGACTCCCCCGGTCACAAAAATGTATTTTGCCATACCGCTCCTCCTTTTGCCGCACGCCGCCTGACTGCCGCGCCGCACCACTCAACAAAACAGGTCGCTCACCCGTTCGGTAGCCGACCTGCTCAACAATCCTTGCATGTTGCGGTATGTCTGAATCATCGCCTGAGCCACGTCCCGCATCACACTCTACCAAATCAACGAAATATATAGCATAAATAGTTATGCGCCGATTAAGCATACCTGTCAGCTCAAGCAAAACCGGTCATTTTTCCGCACTCTGAAGCCCAAACACACTAGTGCAGGTGTAATCGAAAAGTAATGCACGCAAAATCAAAGGGGAAGGTGTTGCCACCCTCCCCCTGACGGGCTACTCTATATTAAGCGATACACGCCGTTGTTGATCTCGGTTTAGCACACGCTTGCCTCCGCGCGGCATTATAGCATATCAGGCAGAAGCGCGCATCAAGACAACCCTCGTCTGTTCGCCCTCGGCGGGCAAGTTTGAAGCAGTGACGCTCAACTTGTCCTCGAACACAGGCTCCTTGATCGCCATCTCGTGCAGAAATGCGTCGAGGCGGCCAAGTTCGCTGGTAAAGGTTTGTTGGCCATCAGTCGCATAGTGCATGGGCACAACAATACGTGGCTCAAGCTGGCTGATGACCACTACCGCCTCGGCTGGGCTGAGCGTCTCGCCGCCACCGACTGGTAGAAAGAGCACATCGACATCGCCAATCTCATCGAGCTGGCTGGACGAAAGCTCGTGCCCAAGGTCGCCGAGGTGACAGAACACCACATCGTCGATATGGATGACATACACGGTGTTGCGACCAAGCTCTTCGCCCTTTTTCTTATCGTGGTAGGTGCGAACGCCAGCGATCATGATGCCGCCGATCTCGTACTCGCCAGGGCCTTCAAGCGTAAACAGCTGTTCACGCATCGGCTTGACCGCGGCCGCATTCGTGTGGTCAGGATGATCGTGGCTGATCGTCACGATATGCGCCGTCGGCTTGCCGATATCTAGGCCAATCGAGCGGTCATATGGATCGGTCAGCACAATTCCATCGCGGCCACGAATGCGAAAGGTACTGTGGCCAAGGTACTGAATATCGGGCATTGAATACTCCAATTAGCGCGAAAGAGCTTTCATTCGAGGGGTTGCGCCGCTGCAAACCGATAGCTCTACTCACGCGCGGCGCGTAGCTCCTGCCAGAGTGTATCGACCACAGGGCGAATTGCATCAAAGCTGTAGCCGCGGCGCTGAAGATAGCTGCCAAGTTTTCTGGTAAAGGTCATTTTATCAGGCGCATCGGCATACTTGTGCAACGCGCTGCGGGCGAGCGCCATAGCCTGGCCGTCCTGGTCGCCCAATAAGTCTTCGTCGGCCAGCACGGTGGCGGCGAGATCGCGATCGATGCCTTTGCGGCGCAGTTCGTCGCGCAGGGCGTTTTTACCACGCGGGCTGAGCAATTGGCGATTTTCGACCCAGCGCCGCGCGAAGGCTGCATCGTCGATCAGCCCAATGTCTGCAAGCCGCTGCAGGGTGCGATCGATCACTTCAGGGGCGAACTCTTTGCGCCGCAGTTTGTCGCGAATCTCAGCAACCGAGCGTGGGCGGGCTTCGAGCGCGCGCAGGGCCGCTTGAAAGGCCTTATCAGCGCTTTCACTGGCCTCAAGCTGCGCCACTTCCTCGGCGCTCAACTGCCTGCCAACGAATAGCGACGCTGTGGTCAGCGTATTCAGGCTAATGCCGAGCGCAAAGATACCATCGATAAACAGATTGATTCGTTGGGGGTCGTTTATCTGGGCGCGCAGGGCGGTGATTGTACCTGAGGACATAATTATGTGGAACCGTAGTAGGGGCGCAGCAATCGCCCTACGGTCAACCTCGTGCGAGTATTGACAGCGATTGCTACACCCCTACGCGATGATTTATTCCTCGAACAAGCCGTCCTCGTCGTCGCCAACGGCTGCCGCGACTGGCGCGACAATGGCTGCGCCCGCGTTGGTCGTGGCCGATGCGCGAATAAGGCGCTCGATCTCGTCCATCAGAACCGGGTTCTCGTTAAGGAAGTTCTTGGCGTTCTCGCGGCCCTGGCCCAGCCGATCATCGCCAAGATAGAACCACGCGCCGGACTTACGGATGATCTCCATCTCCACACCGACATCGAGCAAGTTGCCGGCCTTGGAGATGCCTTCATTCGCCATGATATCGAACTCGGCTTGGCGAAAGGGCGGGGCAACCTTGTTCTTGATCACCTTCACGCGCGAGCGTGAGCCGATCGCTTCCTGGCCACTTTTTAGCGTCTCAATGCGGCGAATGTCTAGGCGTACCGAGGCATAGAACTTCAGCGCCTGGCCGCCGGTGGTGGTCTCAGGCGAGCCGAACATCACGCCGATCTTCATACGCAGCTGGTTCAGAAAGATCACCACGGTATGTGATTTGGCGATCGCACCGGACAGCTTGCGCAGCGCCTGCGACATCAGGCGGGCCTGTAGGCCGGGCAACGAATCGCCCATGTCGCCCTCGATCTCGGCGCGCGGCACCAGCGCGGCCACCGAATCGATCACGATCACGTCGACGGCGTTCGAGCGCACCAGCATCTCGCAGATTTCCAGCGCCTGCTCGCCAAAGTCGGGCTGCGAGATCAGCAGATTGTCGATATCGACGCCACAGCGGCGGGCATAGATTGGGTCGAAGGCGTGTTCAGCATCGATGAACGCCGCGACGCCACCCAGCTTCTGAGCCTCGGCGATGATGTGCTGAGCCAGCGTGGTTTTTCCGCTCGACTCCGGACCGTAGATCTCAATCACACGCCCGCGCGGCAGGCCGCCGACGCCAAGCGCAATATCAAGCGCGATCGCCCCGGTGGGAATGATTTCGATATTGAAGCGGTTGCTGGCCTCGCCCATCTTCATGATCGACCCTTTGCCATACTTGCGGTCGATCTGGCTGACGGCGGCAGTCAGCGCCTTTTCTTTTTCTGGCAGGCTAGCCATGGTGGACGATCCTCCGTTTGCAGTAGCCACTCGTGCTTCTCCTTAGGTTACTCTACAATACTGTACAAGGCTTGTCAATGCGGTAGGCGCGCATCTCATTCATGCGATTATAGCACGAGTGTTCGATAAAGACAAGTGGATATTTTCACATCCAAAACGAACTGGCAAACCCGGCGCTGAAGCGCCGGGCTATTGAGAAGGCGGGTCGTGGCGCTGTTCCAGCCGACTTCTGCTATACTCCTACCAAAAGGGGCAGCTGGGCCATGCAGATCACACAGCGAGAGTTCAATATCATCGACAATGCGACCCGGGTCCGTGCCGATGCGAGCAGCTTTCGCGCCAGCCATGACGGGGCGGCGCGGATCGAGGTATTGCGGCGCTACGAACCCGATGTGGCCGATATGCTGGCCAGCTTCGGCATTGGCGAGCGCTCCGGTCAGGCCCCGCGCAGCGGCTCGGCCCCATTCTTGCGATTTACGCTCGAGGACGAGCAGCGCCGTTTGTTCACAGTCGAGCGCTTTGAGCATGGTGCGTGGCAACGGTTGGCGGAAGGCGTACCGGTGCAAAAGCTACCGGCGTTTCTTGTGTAAACAAAGGAAGCATACAATGACGAATACCCAGATTCAGTACATCGAGATCGAGGCAGGCACGGGGGCGCAGCCCAAAGCCGGCGATGTGGTTTCGGTTCACTACACCGGCACGCTCGCGAATGGCACCGTATTCGACAGCTCGCACAGCCGCAATGAGCCGATCGCATTTGTGCTTGGGCGCGGCCAGGTGATCAAGGGCTGGGACGAGGGCATCGCGATGATGCGCGAGGGCGGCAAGGCTACGCTGGTGATTCCGCCCGAACTTGGCTATGGCGCGCGCGGCGCGGGCGGCAGCATTCCGCCCAACGCGACAATCAACTTCGATGTCGAGCTTGTGGCGATCCAGGCGGGCGCACCAGAAGCTCCGCAGCCAGTGGATAGCTACGCCAGCACGACCAGCGGCCTCCAGTATGCCGATCTTCAGATTGGCGACGGGCGTGTGGCCCAGAAAGGCCAGCAGGCGATCGTTCACTACACCGGCTG
>JACMIM010000272.1 GCA_014381165.1 Roseiflexaceae bacterium | reverse complement strand
GCCTTTTGTCGATTGCCATAATTCAATCTGCAATCGACAATCGGCAACCTGCAATCACCCGATGCTCGCTCATTACTCGATATCAACGTGGACGCGCTTGTTCTGGCGGGCGGCTGCTACGCTCATAAGATCGCGAATCGCCTTGGCCACGCGCCCGCTGCGCCCGATTACCTTGCCAGTTTCGTCGGGGCCAACCTTTAAGTCATACGTGATTGTGTAACGCCCAGGGCGTTCCCGTACCTGCACAAGCTCTGGATGGTCGACTAGATTCTGAGCCATGTATTCAAGCAGTGCCTTCATGGTTGGCCCCTTTCGCGCAGTTGAACGTTGACATGCTTCGATGCGCAACCGTTATACTACGTCTACCAGTTCAGTCCTCGGCGCTGGTGCCGTAGCCGCCAATTCCACCGGCTCAGTCGCCGCCGCTGGTGCCGTGGCCGCCAGTTCCACCGGCTCAGTCGCCGCCGCTGGTGCCGTGGCGATTACTTTGCCGTTCTCGTCGAGCACATTGACCTTCTTCAGCAGGTAGGTCACGGTGTCTGAGGGCTGCGCACCGACGCCCAGCCAATAGCGGGCGCGGTCGCCCTTGATCTCCAGCACTTTAGGCTGGCGGGTCGGGCTATAGTGGCCGATCACCTCGATGAATTTGCCATCGCGCGGCGAGCGTGCATCGGCAATTACAACGCGGTAGCTTGGCTGCTTGGTCTTGCCAGTGCGGCGAAGTCGAATACGAACCATGAGTACAATCCTCCAAGAACTATGCTGCAACATGAATAAAAGGGAGATCAGGAGGATACAGTCTGTTCCTCCGAACTGCGACCAGTTGGCCGCAGTTCGCGGGAGCCACGCGGCTCCCATGCCCCAAACGTCGGGCGGGGGGCTGCAGGCCCCCACTCCCCCGTGCTACCGTAACCGCCGCATGAGGTCGCGCGGATCGATATTGCCACCTTTGCCGCCACCTTTGCCGCCGCCCTTGCCCATCTGCTTCATCATTCGCTGCATGTCGCGAAACTGCTTGATCAGTTGGTTGACATCCTGCAACTCGGTGCCGCTGCCTTTTGCGATGCGCTCCCGGCGGCGGCCTTTGATGATGTCAGGGTTGCGCCGCTCCTGCGGGGTCATCGAGAAGATCATAGCCTCGATGCGCTTCATGTCTTTTTCAGAAACGAGTTCGTCGAGCTTGCCAAGCTGGCTCATCCCCGGAATCATCTTGAGAATGTCTTGCAGCGGGCCGAGTTGGCGCATTTGCTGCATCGATTGCAGAAAGTCCTCGAAGTCGAAGGAGCCCTTGATGAGCTTCTTCTGCATCTTCTTGGCCTGATCCTCATCGTAGACCTGCTCGGCACGCTCGATCAGCGAAAGCACATCGCCCATGCCCAGGATACGCGAGGCTAGCCGCTCTGGATAGAACGGCTCCAGCGTATTTGCGTCGACCTTCTCGCCGGTGCTCAGGAACTTGATCGGCACACCCGTTACCGAGCGCACCGAGAGCGCCGCGCCACCGCGGGCGTCGCCGTCGATCTTGGTCATCACCACGCCGCTCAAGTGAACCCGGCTGTTGAACTCGTCGGCAACCCTGACCGCTTCCTGGCCGATCATGGCGTCGACCACCAGCAGCCGTTCGGCTGGGTCGACCGCATCCACGATCTCTTGCAGCTCAACCATCAGCAGTTCGTCGATCTGCAAACGGCCAGCAGTGTCGACGATCACATAATTGTAGTCTTCGGCCTTGGCCTTGGCCAGCGCATTACGGGCGATGTCGGCTGGCCGCGCGTCGGTACCCTCGGCGTAGACTGGGATGTTCAGCTGCTTGCCGAGCGACTGGAGCTGGGCGATCGCGGCGGGCCGGTATACATCGGCGGCGACCAGCAGCGGTCGCTTGTTCTTTTTGCGCAGGTACAGCGCGAGCTTGGCGGCCAATGTGGTCTTCCCGGCACCCTGAAGGCCGACCAACATCATGACCGTCGGCCCTGGCTTGGATTCAGCCAGTGGCACATTCTCGTTGCCCAGCAGCGCGATCAGCTCCTGGTTGACGATCTTGACCACCTGCTGTGCCGGCGAAAGGCTTTTGGTCACTTCCTCGCCGATCGCCTTGGCGGTCACCGCGCCGACGAACTCCTTGACCGTCTTGAGGTTGACATCGGCCTCCAGCAGGGCGATCCGCACCTGCTTCATAGCCTCACGCACGTCATCCTCGGTCAGGATGCCCTTGCCGCTTAACTTCTGAAAGACCGTTTGCAGGCGGTCGGAAAGGCTTTCAAACATAGCGTGTTCTCACAAACACAAAAAAGCGCCAGTGCGCTGGCTGTTCTCACGGCATTGTACCAACTGTCTGGGGTGGCGTCAAATAGCGCTGAAGCTCTCGGCGCTGAAGCGCCGGGCTATTGGGGTTGGGATGTTGTTCAGGGGTGCGGCGTGTGTTTTTGCACGCACTGGGCGCAGGCGGGTTGAAGCCCGCTGCTGATAGACGAAACGCGCTGAAGCGCGTTGAATGCGGGTACACGCGCTTCAGCGCGGTTTGGCGTAGCAGACGCCGGATGTATCCGGTGGCCGTGGTGGTGGCGCAAACGTTTACGTGACACCATTGTTCACGGGGCGGTTTGCTGACTCTGGGCCTTTATGCTATACTGCGTGGCATCGCGCTTTGCGTGCGAAACACACACACCTTTTGATCGCACAGGCTCTGCCGGCCACGGGCCGGTTCTTGTGCGGGTTTGAGAGAGGTGGCGGCACCCAAGATTTGTTTAAGGAGCGTAGAACTCAATGACCCAGGCACTCCAGCGGCTGATTCCGCTCAAGTCCTTGCTTGAGGCGGGCGCGCATTTCGGCCACCAGACCAAGCGCTGGAACCCGAAGATGAAGCCATTCATCTTCATGGCGCGCAATGGTATTCATATCATCGACCTGCAAAAGACGACGGTAGGCTTGACTGATGCCTATCACTTTG
>JACMIM010000271.1 GCA_014381165.1 Roseiflexaceae bacterium | reverse complement strand
GCTATGTTGCGGCGATCATTTCGACCCAGCCGTCTCTGGCTACCGACGGGCGCTACCCGCTGCCGCTGGTGCTGCTAGAGATGCTGGTGGCTGGCCTGCTCTCCGGAGTGCTGGCGGTGCTGGTGGGCGTTCCGGCGCTGCGGCTGCGCGGTATCTATTTGGCCCTGGCGACCATTGCGTTTGTCGAGATCAGCCGTGTGCTGTCGCTCAACCTCACGATCACGGGTGGTGCGGTTGGTATTTTTGGTATTCCGCAGCCCTTCGGCAGCTCGTTCGAATACATGTGGCTGGCGCTGCCAATGCTTTTGATTAGCATGTTCATCGCCTACCGGCTGGAGCGAATCCGCGCCGGGCGGGCCTTCCGTGCGTTGCGCGAGGATGAGCTAGCCGCCGATGCTATGGGCATCAACCCAACTGCCAACAAGGTGACGGCATTCACGATCGGTGCGATTCTGGCTGGCGTGGTCGGCGCGGTCAGCGCGCATTTTCTCAACACCTGGAATGCGCGCCAGGGCACCTTCGATGCAGCTATTATTTACCTGGCGTTTGTGCTGATTGGCGGATCGCGCACGTTTGTTGGGCCAGTCGTCGGTGGTATGGTGCTGACCGCACTGCCCGAGTTGCTGCGGGCGCTGGCTGGCGTGGCTGGGCTGCCGCCCTGGTTTGCCAAGCTGCTGCTCGACGGTCGCCTGATTATCTTCGGCCTGCTGATAGCGCTGGGCAGCCTGTTTTTTCCACAGGGCATTATTACGCCGGAGCTGTTCCGCCGTAAGCCAGCGCCCGCCGCCAAGCAGCCCGACGCGCCGAACGTGCGTCCAAGCGAGCAGTGAGGGATACCGTGACAACAGCAATGCCAGATGCTGCGCAACCGATCTCGGCAGGCACTGCCGCAACTGTGCTAGAGGCGCGCGGCGTCACCCGGCGCTTCGGCGGCCTGGTAGCGGTCAATAATGTCTCGTTCGATGTGCGCGAGGGCGAAATTTTTGGGCTGATCGGGCCGAACGGCGCGGGCAAGACGACCATGTTCAACCTGATCACCGGCCTGACCGCGCCGAGCGCGGGTGTGGTGGCCTACAAGGGCACGCTGCTGACCGGCCTCAAACCGCATCAGATTGCGCGGCGCGGCCTAGCACGCACGTTTCAGAACATTCGGCTGTTTGGCAACCTTTCGGCGCTGGAAAATGTGATGATCGCCCGCCATATTCATACGCACACTGGGATTCTACGTGGCGTGCTGGGCCTGCCGCCAAGCCCGCAGGAGGAGCGGGCGGTGCGGGCGCGGGCGCTGGAGCTGCTCGAACTGGTTGGCTTGAGCGATCGTGCTACCCAACAGGCGCGCAACTTCGCCTATGGCGACCAACGCCGGCTGGAGATCGCCCGCGCCTTGGCGCTGGAGCCGCGCCTGCTGCTGCTGGACGAGCCGGCGGCCGGCATGAATTCGAATGAGAAGCAGGGCCTGAGTGACTTCATCCGCGCGATGCGCCAAACCTTCGACCTGACGATTCTGCTGATCGAGCACCATGTGCCGCTGGTCATGGGCTTGTGCGATCGCATCGCCGTGCTTGATTTCGGCCAGCTGATCGCGATCGGCGACCCGGCCAAGGTACGCGACGATCCCGCCGTGATCGAGGCGTATCTGGGCGACGAGGGGTAGGAACTAGGGGCTAGGGGCTAGGGGCTAGGGTTGCTAGGGACAATCCCAATACCCCGGCGCTTCAGCGCCGGGGTGCTTCAGCGCCGCGAATAGGGCGTAATCCGGGGACAACATTCATGACAGCTTCCAG